>JAFVBU010000099.1 GCA_017479805.1 Ruminococcus sp. | reverse complement strand
TACATATCTATTGCATTACCGCTCCGAATTTACTTCTGCGTGCGAAAGCAGACTCCCCGCTTCGCAGAGAGTGAACGAGCTTTGCGAGTGGGAGCGTGAGTGCGGTCGAGCTGGCGTCAGCTCGGGACGTCGAGGACGCCGTCCCCTACATATCTATTGCATTACCGCTCCGAATTTACTTCTGCGTGCGAAAGCAGACTCCCCGCTTCGCAGAGAGTGAACGAGCTTTGCGAGTGGGAGCGTGATATGCGGTCGAGCTGGCGTCAGCTCGCTACCATGGGGTTACTGTGCCGATGATGTCCTTTACGGACTTGATACCCTTGCTGTCGAGGAATTCGTTCATTTCCTCAATTATCTTTATGGGAGCGTAGGGGTCTGTGAAAATAGCCGCACCCACCTGAACAGCGCTTGCACCTGCCATCATCAGCTCGATAGCGTCACGTCCCGAGGACACGCCGCCCATGCCGATAACAGGGATATTAACAGCATTAGCCACCTGCCATACCATGCGTACAGCGATGGGGAATACCGCTGGACCGCTCATGCCGCCTACGTTGTTTCGGAGGATGGGTCTGCCTGTGTTTATGTCTATCCTCATGCCGAGGAGAGTATTTATCAGCGAAACAGCGTCAGCACCTGCGGCTTCCACCGATTTTGCTATATCCGTGATGCTTGTAACATTTGGCGACAGCTTCACAACGAGAGGCTTTTTTGTAGCCTCACGAACCTTTCTTGTTACCTCAGCCGCCATGTCACAGCTTGTGCCGAATGCCGCACCGCCCTGCTTTACGTTGGGGCAGGAGATGTTCAGCTCTATCATGTGAACGTCCGTATCGTCCAGCTTTGCGGCAACCTCCGCACATTCCTCGGGAGTTGCGCCTGCGATATTTGCAAGAATCACTAAATCCTTTGTCAGCAGATTGGGGAGCTCGACGTCAATGAAGTGGTCGATACCGGGATTTTGCAGACCCACGGAATTGAGCATACCCGATGGAGTTTCTGCGATACGTGGGGCGAGATTGCCTGTCCTTAGATGGAGAGTAGTGCCCTTAGTGGCGATACCGCCCAGACTGCTCAGAGGGAAAAGCTCCTCGTACTCCCTGCCGTAGCCGAAAACGCCCGAAGCAGGAATAATGGGGTTTTTGAAGTCGATACCGCATACATTTACAGAAAGATCAGCCATTACCAGAGCACCTCCTCAGCATTGAAAACAGGGCCGTCCTTGCAGACGTGAGCGAAATATTCCTCGTCATTGCGCTTTGTGCGGCAGGCACAGCCGAGACACGCACCTATACCGCAAGCCATACGCTCCTCCAGCGATATTTCGCAGAAAATGCCGTTGTCCTTGCAGATAGCCGCAACGCCTTTCAGCATTGGCATTGGACCGCAGGCATAAACAGCGGAAACACCGCCTTTTTCGGCAAGCTCCTTCAGCGGCTGTGTAACGAAGCCGTGGATACCTGCCGAGCCGTCGTCGGTGCAGAGAATGACTTCAGCGCCTGATGCCTTGAAGTCGTCCTGCAATATAGCGGCAGAGCTGTTTCTAAAACCGCTTATTATAGTGGCTTTTTCGCCGTATATCCTTGCAAGAGGGAGCATTGGGGGAGTACCGATACCGCCGCCGATGAGGATGACCTTTTCAGCGTCGGGCTTGACAGTGAAGCCGTGACCGAGGGGAGCGAGCATATCGATAAGATCACCCTTGTTGAGCCTTGCGATCTCCTGCGTGCCCTGGCCTCTTATCTCAAAAACGATGCGGAGAGTGCCTTTCTCCTTGTCTATGCCGCAGATGGAAATAGGTCTGCGGAGTGTGAAGCCGTTAGCCCTTATATGTACGAACTGCCCTGCCGAAGCCGCCTGAGCCATGTCGGGACAGGCAATGGTGAAGCTGTAAATATTACGTGCTATAGCCATTTTCTCAGCAATTATGTAACTGCCCTGAGTATATTTCATAAGTTACCTCCTTGATGTACAGTTATTCTATTATATTATAGCATATTATTCCTGAATTAGCAAGCCCCGTCTTTGAAAAGTTGTTATTAATTTGTGTAAAAATTGAGAATTGAGAATGGAGAATTGAGAATGTAGGGACGCCGTTTCGGCGCCCGTGGGTCACGCTGAAATATGCGGTCACGGTTTGTAGGGGACGGTGTCCTCGATGTCTCGTTGTTTATAATGCAATTTGCGATTTCCTACAGATAAAATTTCTAATCAATAAAAAGGACGCCCGATGATTCGGACGTCCTCTGAAACTAATATTTGCAGGGAACGCTGCAAATTGCATTGCAGCCATCGGGCGGATGATATCCGCCCCTGCATTACCGCCCCGAAAATGTAGAAGCGAGCGAAAGCAGAGTGAAAGTTTCGCAGAGAGTAAGCGAGCTTTGCGAGCGAAGCGTGGATGTGGTCGAGCTGACGCCAGCTCGGGGAGCCCGAGGGCGGGCTCCTCTACAGATAAAATTTCTAATCAACAAAAAGGACGCCCGATGGCTGCAAATTGCATTGCAGTCATCGGGCGGATGATATCCGCTCCTACATTTTGCCTGCTATCGTTTCTTTGTAGGGAGCAATGCCCACATCGCCCCGTTGGATTTGAGGTTATTTGACACGCTGAGGAAGTCCGATATTTCGGATGATATAGTAGTTAACTATTCAGAATAGCCATAAATTCCTCCCCCGTGATAGTCTCCTTATCAAGCAGGTAATGAGCAAGCTCGTGGAGCTTTTCGATGTTGTCTGAGAGTATCTTCACTGCTTTAGCGTGGGCGGACTTTACAATGCTGTTGACCTCGTCGTCAATACGTGCCGCAGTTTCGGGCGAGCAGGCAAGTGACGAGTCGCCGCCGAGGTACTTGTTGCTTACCGTTTCCAGCGCCAGCATATCAAAGGTCTCGCTCATGCCGTAGCGAGTGACCATAGCCCTTGCCAGCTTCGTAGCCTGCTCAATATCGTTGCTTGCGCCGCTGGTGCAGGTGTTGAAGATAAGCTCCTCGGCACTTCGTCCGCCCGTGAGAGTAGCCAGTTTTGCGAGGGCTTCCTCTTTGGTCATAAGGAACTTTTCTCCCTCGTCCACCTGCATGGTGTAGCCGAGAGCCCCCGAAGTTCTGGGGATTATGGTTATCTTATGTACGGGAGCGGAGTCCTTCTGCATAGCCGCCACAAGAGCGTGACCGATCTCGTGGTAGGCAATAATTTCCTTTTCTTTCCGGGAAATAACGGCATTTTTCCTTTGATAGCCGGCAATGACCACCTCAACGCTTTCTTCAAGGTCGGACTGGTCAACGGCAGAGCGTCCGTTCCTGACTGCACGGAGAGCGGCTTCGTTGACGATATTTGCCAGTTCAGCGCCCGAAGCGCCTGCTGTAGCCCTTGCGATGGCGTTGAAGTCGATATCCTCGCTGAGCCTTACCTTTTTCGCATGGACACGGAGAATAGCCTCACGCCCTGCAAGGTCGGGGAGCTCCGCAGGGATGCGCCTGTCGAATCTGCCGGGGCGGAGAAGTGCAGGGTCAAGGGACTCGGGGCGGTTTGTTGCGGCAAGGATAACAACGCCCTTTTTGCCGTCAAATCCATCCATTTCGGTGAGAAGCTGGTTCAGCGTCTGCTCACGTTCATCGTTGCCGCTGATATTTCCGTCACGCTTTTTGCCGATGGTGTCGATCTCGTCGATGAACACGATACAAGGGGCTTTTTCAGCCGCCTGACTGAACAGGTCACGAACCTTAGCCGCACCCATTCCCACGAACATTTCCACGAATTCCGAGCCTGAGATGGAGAAAAACGGCACTTCCGCCTCGCCTGCAACAGCCTGAGCGAGGAGAGTTTTGCCTGTTCCGGGAGGACCTACAAGGAGAGCACCTTTTGGCAGATCAGCGCCAATTTCAGCATATTTTTCGGGAGTGTGGAGAAAGTCCACTATCTCTTTCAGCGCCTCCTTAGCCTCGTCCTGACCTGCAACGTCGTCGAAGGTCTTGCCCGTCTGAGCTTTGACATAAATTTTAGCGTTGCTTTTGCCGAAAGACATGGCATTTCCGAGTCCGCCCATGCGCTTGCCGAGGCTCTTGAAAATGATATTCCAGACTATCACCATAATGACGATGGGCAGTACCCACGCAAACAGGAAAGTCTGCAAGGTGCTTGGCTGGGTGGAAACTCCCGAAAATTCGATGTTTCCGTCCTTGCTGAGCCGCTCCACAAGGTCGGGATCGTCGATGCGAACGGCGGAGTAGACCTGCTCGTCGTCGGTGGTGAAATTAACGGTGCTGTCGGTTATTTCCACCTTTTGCACGTTGCCCTCGTCCACCTGTTCAAGGAAGTAGCTGTAGTCGGCATCCTTCATGGCAGGAGCGCCGAGATTCGGCAATATCAGGGCATTGAAAGCCAACAGGAGCACCAGTCCGAGGAGCAGAGCGCCTAAATTTTTTTGTTTATTGTTATCAGGTTTTTCGTTCATAGATTTACCCTCCTTTTGCTATGACAAAATTATAACATACCAATGTGAAAATTACAACAGGGAAATAGTGTCAGTCAGGTGTCAAAATTTTTTGCTCGTTTTTGCAAAATTCGGCTGGTTTTGCTGTCGGGGACTGTCGGTTCGGGGAGCAATAGCGCAAATCTTATACCATTAAAAGTTAAAATGTCACAACATTGCTGTATGAAAATTTTCCTAAGTTTGCTAAAATATATCTGTTACTTTATATGACAGGAGACACTAAAAATGAAAAAAATCTTATTTAACGGCAAACGCATCATCCTTTCGGCACTGGTCACTGTTCTGCTGCTCGGCGGCATCGTTCCTGTCCGTGGAAAGTGCGCTGACGAGGGAAAATTCCTCTACACCGCAGTCAACGGCAGAGTTATCATCACGGGGTTCGACGGAGAGCCAGAATTTCTCGAAATACCGCAGGTCATCGACAACTGCCCCGTCACCGAGACTGCCAACGGCGCTTTCTACGGGTGCAGGTCGCTGAAACGGGTAGTTCTTCCGCCGACCATGCGGAAAATAGGGGACAGCAGTTTTTATGCCTGCGGCTCGCTGAAAGAGGCGATACTCCCTGCAAGCCTCGAAAAACTGGGCTGTTCCGCCTTTTGTGGCTGCACAGAACTGGAGCACATCATCATCCCCGACATCGTCCGTGAGATCCCCGAGTCCTGCTTTCGTGCCTGCACAGCGCTGACCGAGGTGAACGTGCCGTCGGGGATAAAACACATCGGAAACTACGCATTTTCGGGGTGTACGTCCCTCGAACGTGTGACCCTCGGGGACGGACTTTCCACAATTGGCGAAAGGGCATTTTTCATGTGCGGACGGCTGGATAATATCTGTCTGCCCTCGTCGCTGACCGAGCTTTCTACCGAATCACTTGGCTTTGTGCCCTCCAACGACGGAGCGTCGCCGATGGCAGGCTTCACAGTCAGCGGCAAAAAAGGCTCGGAAGCCCAGCGCTACGCCGAGGAGAACGGCATAAAGTTCCGACCCAACACCGATATCATCAGGCACTCCTCAGCGTACCACCCGTCCAAAAAATCGGGAATTATCTCGGAATTATGCGTCATAACAGCGTTTCTGCTGTTCCTCACCATCGCCGCCGCCGCCATCCCCAAAAAAGCAAAGCACCAAAACCACTGAACATGATACCCATACAGTGACCCGTACTTTTATCGGGGGACAACCTTTCTGAGGAAAGGTTTCCCTCAATAAGAGGTGCGAGTTGCTGTGTGAGAATCACGTTCAGGCGGTTTGCTGCATTGTTTTATGAAAATAGTCAAAAATTGCGATTTAATTATTATTAGTCGTTTTGAGCAGTTTTTTCAAAAAACTATTGCATTTTGATAGGAAATGTGTTATTATTAAGATGTATAGATAGTTTAAGTCACAATTAGGTAAAGTTGCTTAAACAATCTGATTAATTGCGGTTTCTTTAAGTAAAAAGAATTGCAAATAGAAAGGGATATTAAAATTGAAGAAACATGGAAAAATCGCTGCGGCAGCCCTGTCGGCACTAATGGCTGCTTCATCGGTATCTGCTTCCGTGCCTGCGGCTGTTACGGCTGCTGACGCTGTCTTGAAGTATGAATTCGAGGACGGCAAGACGGACGGCGGCAAGATACACGCAAACGGCACTTCCGACGTTAAGCTGGGCGATCTGCCGAAAGAGACCGACCTCAGCGGCTTCTCGGGCAAGGGCTTCTCCTACCTCGACCAGAAAGGAACTACGGTCAGCGTTGAAGTTGACGTTCCCGAAACAGGTCTTTACGAGCTGACCATCAGCTACTGCGAGCCCTCAGACCCGAACAAAAAGGTGCAGTACCTCAACATCAACGGAGTGAATCAGGGCGAGGTCACTTTCCCCTATTCTCCCGAGTTCACCGAGACCTCGGGCGGCATTATCACCCTTAAAAAGGGCAAAAACACCGTCGAGCTCAAGGCTTACTGGGGCTACACCTATTTCGACTACCTGACCATCAAGCCTGCGGACGACAGCATAAAAAATCTCAGTCCCACACGTGAACTGAGCAACCCGAAGGCTTCCGACTCCGCAAAGCGCCTGTACAGCTACCTCTGCGACGTTTACGGCAAGCATATCCTTGCAGGACAGCAGGAGTACTGCGGCGACCACAACTACAATCTCTGGAACAGCCCTGACGTTTTCATCAAGGACAACGAGGCTGAGTTTGAGTATATTCTTGACAAAACAGGCAAGCAGCCTGCCATCCGTGGCATTGACCTGCTGGCTTACAATACATCTTCCGACTGGCGTGACCATGCGCCCGAGCGTGCCATTGAGTGGACTAACAAGTATCACGGCATATCTTCTCTTACATGGCACTGGAACGTTCCCTGCGAAAAGGGCAGCGAGGATGTCGCATTCTACGTAGAATCGGCAAATCCCAAGTTCACCACCTTCAGCTGTACAAATGCTGTTACCGAGGGTACATGGGAGCACGAAAAAGTCCTTGCAGACCTTGAACTTATCGCAGGCGAGCTGAAAAAAATGAAAGACGCTGATGTACCCGTGCTGTGGAGACCTCTCCACGAAGCCGAGGGCGGCTGGTTCTGGTGGGGCGCAGAGGGCGCTGAACCGTGCAAAAAGCTGTACCGCCTGATGTACGACAAGCTGACCAATGAGTACGGTCTTGACAACCTTATCTGGGTGTGGACGGGATATACCTCACCTGCATCCTCGGAGTGGTATCCGGGCGACGACGTTGTTGATATCGTCGGCTACGACAAGTACAACTGCGCTGACGGCGAGCCTAACCTCAGCTCCATCGCTTCCACATTCTACAGTCTGGTTCAGAGCACGAACGGACAGAAAATGGTGGCGATGAGCGAGAACGACAGCATACCGTCCCTTGAAAATCTGGAGAACGACAAGGCTGCATGGCTCTATTTCTGCCCGTGGTACATGAATTACCTGACCAGCGAGCAGAACAATCCTGTGGACAATCTCGTTGAGATCTACAAGAGCGACTACTGCATAACACTCGACGAGCTGCCTGACCTGAAAAACTATCCTATCAGCGGGGAGACCACACCGTCAGGCACAACTGCAAAGACCACCGTCACAACTACTGCAAAGCCTGCGGAGACTACAACAACTACCGCAAAGACCACCTCAAAATCCACCGACACTTCCGCTTCAACAACAGTTGTGACCACTTCCACGACTATTGCACAGACCACGGTAACTACAAAGAGCGTCCCGAAAGTAAAGGGCGACGCCAACTGTGACGGCTATGTGACCCTTGCGGATTCGGTGCTGATAATGCAGTCACTTGCCAACCCTGCAAAGTACGGCGAAAACGGCTCTGACAGCAACCATCTTACAGCAGAGGGCAGGGCGAATGCCGATGTTGTGGGAAAAGACGGAATAACGAATATGGACGCTTTGGAGATACAGAAGTACACTCTGCACCTCATCAAAGCGTTTGAGGACTGATAAACCACATCAGCCCTGATAAATCTTCGGCGAGCACTGCCGAAAAAAATGGGAGGAAAAAATCATGGATCACAAAAGGATCATCGCTGCTGTAATGGGAATCACAGCGGCGGCAACTTCACTGCCAACGGGTATCACCCCTCTGGCTGCTGATGAGGAAACAGAACAGGTGTTCTCAGCCCCCATCAGCGAGGTCGTTCAGGACTCAGGTCTTGACATCGACTACGCTCGTGCTTTACAGTATTCACTGTATTTCTACGACGCAAATATGTGCGGCGATACCGTAGCTGCTGAGTCACGCCTTTCATGGAGAGGCGACTGCCACACCTACGACGCCCACGTACCAATGATACCGTGGGACGGTCTTACCACAAGCTCCAGCAAGGGCGGTACTAACCTTACCGCTGCTTTCATGGAGAAGTACAAGGACGCTCTCGACCCCGACGGCGACGGCACTATCGACGTTGCAGGCGGCTTCCACGACGCAGGCGACCACGTTGAGTTCGGTATGCCTGAGAACTACTCCGCTGCTACTCTCGGCTGGGAGTATTACGAGTACCGTGATGTATTCAAGAAGCTGGAACAGGATGACCATATGGAGACCATTCTCCGCCACTTCAACGACTACCTTATGAAGTGTACATTCCTCGACGACGACGGCACTGTTGTTGCACACTGCTATCAGGTGGGCGATGGTAATATCGACCACGCTATCTGGAACAGCCCCGAGGTAGACTCTATGCCACGTCCTGCATTCTTCCTGACTGCTGACAAGCCACAGACCGACTATGTTGTATCGGCTTGTGCTTCACTGGCTATCAACTACCTCAACTTCAAGGATACAGACGAGGAATACGCTGCAAAGTCTCTGAAATACGCAAAGGCTCTCTGGGACTTCGCTGTAACAAATCCGCAGGAGCTTTCCGACAACGGTGACGGACCGGGTGCATTCTACGGCTCATCACACTGGGAGGACGACTTCTGCTGGGCTGCTGCCTGGATGTACATGGCTACAGGCGATGCTAAGGTATTCGAGCAGGGCGACAAGAACGCTTACGAGCTGTTCGACTACTATGCTCCATCGGGCTGGTGCTACTGCTGGAACGATATGTGGTCAGGCGCTGCTCTTATGTGGGCTGTTATCAATCAGGAGCACCCCGAGCTTGACATGGTTCAGAAGGTAAGAGACGCACAGGGCAAGAACCAGTACGTATTCGACAATTTCTGGGATGACGACTGCCTCGGCAAGTGCCTTAAAACATGGAAGCAGCTTGAAACTCCCGGAGGCTTCGCATACCTCAACCAGTGGGGAAGCTGCCGTTACAACACAGCAATGCAGCTTATCTGCCTGCTCTACGACAAGTACCACAACGACGGCAAGCCAAGCGAGTGGAGCGAATGGGCAAAGAAGCAGATGGACTACGTTCTCGGACAGAACGACATCACATACAAGGAAGAACCAAAGTACGCAGTTCTCGCAGGCAAGAACGGCACACACGGACCGAGAGCATTCGTTGTCGGCTACAATGACAACGCTGTAAAGAATCCTCACCACCGTGCAGCTTCCGGTCTGCTTATGGCAGAGGACGCACGTGAGCAGAGACACATCCTCTGGGGCGCTCTTGCAGGCGGTCCTGACGGCAGCGACGGTCACGACGACGCAACAAAGGACTGGGTAGAAAACGAGGTAACAATCGACTATAACGCTTGTCTCCCCGGTGCATCAGCAGGTCTCTATGCTATCTACGGCACAGAGGATATGGCTGTAACTCCTAACTTCCCACCTGAGGACGAAAAGAGAGTTTACGGCGGCGGCGCAGGCGGCGAAGGCGGCAGCGGCTACTGGGTAGAGGCTTGCGGTATCGACAGCAGAAACGACGACGGCACAGGTGCTGTTGAGGTTTCACTGAAGGTTCTCTCAGGCGAAACAGTTCCATCCAAGAACCTTTCTATCAGATACTTCATCGACGCATCAGAGGTCTCTGACCCGTCTATCATCGAAACAAAGAAGCTGTACGATCAGTCCGAAATGGAGATCGAGGGCGCTAAGTGTACAGTAAGCCCGCTCCAGAAGTACAAAGATTCAGACAGCATTTACTATGTAGAGCTTTCATGGGAGGACTGCACGATCGTCAACTCAGGCAAAAAGAGCCAGTTCTCGGTAGGCTTCTACGGAAAGGGCTACACAGATCCAAGCACAAACAAGTACGTCGTTTATAAGTGGGATCCCGAGAATGACTGGAGCTTTTCACACATGAAGCTCGGCGTTAAGGAGGACTTCTTCGCAGTTGACGATCCGCCGGAGGAGCGCTGCGACTATATCTGCGTTTACGATGACGGCGTTCTCGTAGGCGGTATCGAGCCTGACGGTTCAGTTCCTGCTGAAAAGGAAGATACAAAACCCGATTCATCCAAGACAACAACTACTACAACAAAGACGACTACAACATCCGCAAAGGTAACTACAACTACCACATCAGGCAACGGAACAACAACTACAGCAGCTCCTGCAAACGTTGTATACGGCGACGCTAACTGCGATAAGGAAGTAAGCGTAGCAGATGCAGTTCTCATCATGCAGTCTATCTCCAACCCATCCAAGTTCAGCGAGACAGGCAGCGACAAGAACCACATCACAAAGCAGGGCTCAGCAAATGCTGACTGCTCAAATGTTGGCGACGGTGTTACAAATAAGGACGCACTTGCAATCCAGAAGTACAAGCTGAACCTTATTACAGCACTTCCCGAGAAAACCAAGTAATTATGATTACTCCCCGTAATGTGATTTACGGGGAGTTTTTTGTTTTTCACGGGCGCACACTGTGCCCCCCTACACCTGACACCTTTTTCTCTGATACCGATTTGTAACAGCGAGCGAAAGCAGACTTCCCGACTCGCAGAGAGTGAACGAGCTTGCGAGTGAGAGCGTGAGTGTGGTCAAGCTGACGCCAGCTTGCGGCTTCGCCGCTTTTTTATTCTTTCTTGCATAAATTCAAAATCTTTACCAATAATTACACCAGAGGTGAAGATTATGAAAAAACATTTATTTTTTGTGTTGACATCGGGACTTATATTTGCTATACTTATATCAAATGCGTTCTCGTTCATCGAAAGCGGACTTGCCCTCGATAAACTGCGTGGAAGTGTGCTGAGACTGCATATCCTCGCCAATTCCGACAGCGACTACGACCAGCAGATGAAGCTAAAGGTCAGGGACGCTCTCCTTGAAAGCGGTATTCTCTCCGGAGCGGCTGACCTCGATGAAGCCGAGGATATAGCCGAAAAACGCCTGCGTGATATCGAAACTCTCGCCGAGCTTACTCTTGAAGAAAACGGCTGTAATTACAGCGTAAAGGCGAGCCTTACGGATATGGACTTCGATGAACGGCAGTACGGCGAAATGACCATGCCGAAAGGAAAATACAAGGCTCTCCGTGTGGAGATAGGCAAGGCTGAGGGGCATAACTGGTGGTGCGTGATGTATCCGCCGCTGTGTATTCCTGCCGCCTGCGAGGTCGAAGCGGATGAGGAGACAGCGGAGTGCTTTTTTGACGAAAAGGAACGGGATATCCTCGAAAAACCGCAGAAATACAAGGTAAGGTCTGCATTGTGGGACGAACTGAAAAAGCTGACTGATAAAATAAAGAAAGAGAAAAAGAAAGAGGTCAAGACCAATGGAAGAAACTAATGCACGGCTGCAAAGCGGCAAGGGACTGCTCCTTTGCCTGCTGTTTTACATAGCATTTTACGCCATTGCAGTCGGTATAAGGGATATGCTGGGGCTGAGCGGAACGTCGTGGTTTATTTTCAGCTCTGTGCAGAGAATAGTTTTCGGTGCATTTGAGTTGTGGCTTTTTATGCGTATTTTCGGCAGAAAAAGCGTCGGCGAGTTCATAAACACAAGGGGACTGAAAAGCGGCTTCAAAGCAGGACTTCCGCTTTTGATATTCACCGTTCTGGTCTTGGTGACGCTTGCGAGCGGAATAAAGAAATTCGCTGAAATATCGCCGTTACTTGTAGTGTCACGCCTTTTTTTACAGCAGCTTGCAACGGGCTTCTGGGAGGAGATGAACTTCCGTGGGATGATGTGTGAGGGCTACTGGCACAGCAAGAAAAAAACGCCGAAGCTGCGCCTTATATTCGGTCTGCTCTCATTTGTCATATTCGGCATGATACACGCTGTCGAGGGGGACGGGCTTTCCATGATAGTCTACACATTCCTGACCACGGGAACTATCGGCTTTTGCCTTGCGGCGATGTATCTCCACTCGGGCAGTCTGCTTGCGCCGATGATAACTCATTTCGTCTACGATATTTTTGCGAATCTCCACTTCTGCGTGGGGGAGTGGCGTAACAGCGCTTTCTTCGATATCATGAACGACTGGGCGCTGCCTGCGTTTTATGTGGTTATTTTTGCGGTATCTGTTGTGTATCTGCTGAAAGAACCGTTCTGCAAGGATAGCAGAGTTGTGCATAATGCTGAAATTACGGCTGACCCTTGACAAAATGCGGAAAAGGGTATATAATATCTGAGTAAACAAAGCAGAACTATGCGTTCTCACCGTCGGGCTATGCTGAAACGGTCAATATGTGTCAGAGGGCAGCTTGATATTTTCAGGCGGCTTTAGGTTATGTATTGTATGAGTGCGGATATTTTCTGCACTCATTTTTGTTTTATACAAATTATTGCTTGGAGGTGCTTGACGATTAGCAAACAGGAACTGCAGATAAACGAGGAGATACGTGATAAGGAGATCCTCGTAATAGACGCTGACGGAACAAAGCTCGGTGTATTATCAGCAAAAGAAGCTCAGCAGATGGCTTATGATAAGGATCTTGACCTTGTAAAGATCGCTCCGCAGGCAACACCGCCCGTATG
>JAFVBU010000098.1 GCA_017479805.1 Ruminococcus sp. | reverse complement strand
CCGAAGCCGCCCCATCCGCCGCCGCCTGCGTTGTCGGTAGCCTTGTAGAGTACAGCGTCATCGTTGGTAGCAAATCTCTCAGCCAGCGACTTGCCGGGCTGTTCAGCGAGGAAGTAGAAGCTGTAAAGCTGGTCGTTGAGATACATATTTGTGTATGCACAATCGGGAGCAACACCGTCTATCTCGTCAAGAGCGTTGTAGCAGAGGATATCTCTCATGCATGAGGGGTCGGAGAACATATTGTTCATGCAGAACTCGGTAAGACCGTGGTAGTTCTGGAGCTTGTCGTACTTATCCAGCTTTATGCGAAAGCTGTACTTATCTTTCCTTGCGGAGGTGACCATCATACGTGAGCTGTTGCCCTTTGTACGGATAGCGACATTCTTGAACTCCTCGCCGTCGATAACAACATCGCAGGGATAATAGCTTTCGGATTCAGCATCGGCAATGAATGCGTTCCACTGACTTTCGGGCATTTTGATATCAACGCTGTGGATGGTGCTCTGGTCGAAGAATGACTGATAGAGAGCCTCTGCGTCCTCGGTGTTGTTAACATCGGTGTAGGTCGTATTGCTGAATCCTGCCTTGAACGTATCGCCCGAAGCGTGTGTCACACGGATACCGCCTGTGTATACCATATAATTGGTGGTTGTATCAAGCTTATCCGATGCAACGATAGCATATCTGAACTTCTTTGTGTTGTTTGCTTCAAATACAGTCTCGCCCGAGCCGTTGAGGACGGAAACAGGGTTGTTCTTAGCCCACTCCTTAGTGTAGTTGAGCATGAGTGTGGGAACGTCTGTAGCCTGAATGCTCTCGCACTGATTATCTGTAGCAGTTGCAAGAAGCTCACAGCCGTAGATAGCAATTGTACCTGCACTTGTAAGTCCTCTGTCGCCGCAGGCTACTACCTTGCCGCCGCCTATTGTAAGGTCAGTTTCAGCCTGGATAGCGTCCTTGCCGCTCTTGATGGTGAGCTCGCCGCCCTCGATGATAACATTGCCCTTTGAGGACTTGAGACCGTCACCCTCAGCGTCGATATTGAGCTTGCCGCCCTTTACTGTAACTGAGGTCTTGCCCTTTACAGCGTCGGTCTTGTCAACGTCGTTGAGAGTTTCGATGGTTATTTCACCGCCTGTGAATTTCAGGTCGTTGTTGCATGAAACGGCAGGCTGAGTATTAGCGGTTATGGTCAGCTTACCTGTGCCTGCATCGCCGCCCTTGATGGTGAAGTCGTCCTTTGCCTCGATGACCGCATTGTCAAGGTTATCGCCCGAATAAGCGGTATCGCCGTCGGTAATGACATTCTCTGTGCCGTCAGCAACGGTAAGAGAGGTCTTGTCGGCATTCTTAACAAGGATGGCAGGAGCGTTCTTGCCTGTGATATTCACGCCGTTGAACACCAGCTTAACTGTGCCCTTGTCGGCATTTTCGTCAGGGATATTAACGTATATCTGACCGTTGTCCAGCTTGCCGCTGATATTGAATGTACCCGAATGAGTGATAGTGAGTACGCTTCCCTCAGCCTTTGCGTATTCGCTGTCTGAGGTGATGGAATTGCCATTGAGCTTTATGTTAGCCTCAACAGTTATCTCAGGCTCCTCGGGAGCTGTTGTAGTTGTAGTGGTAACTGTTGTGGTTGTTGTCGTAGTTTGTGTGGATGTTGTGGAAGCTGTTCCGCCGTCCTTGTAGGACTCGGGCAGCTCGGGGATAAGGTTCAGGAGCTTCTTCTGTACAGCGAGAGCGTCCTTGTTGGTGATACCGTCGCCACGGCTTGAAACATCGGCGTTATCCTGTCCCTTTGCTGTTATGTGGTTCTCGTTGCTTCCTGTAGGACTGTAAGCAGACGGGTTAGCCATAGACTGCATAATGAGCACAGCGTCAGCCATACTTACAGAACCGTCGCAGTTTGCATCGCCGTAGATGATATCAGCAGCCGAAGCAGTCATCATGCCTACAGCAGGCGCACAAGCAAGCACGCAGGCAGAAACCAGCCCTGAGACAATTGCTTTTGTGTTTCTCTTTTTCATATAGATCATCCTCCAAAAAAATCATTCATAAAAACCGTACTGTATGGTGGGAAAACCCGTTTGGCTCTCCGACATCTACACGGATGATGTCGTTTTATACGAAATCCTCCCACCTTATACATACAATTTTATACATTGATTCTTAAATTAATCTTAAAATAACCTTAAACAAACTGTCAACTGTTTAGACGATATTACTCAAAGTTGTAATAAAAAAATAAAATCACACAAAATAGTTGCTTTCTTTTACAGGAATTATACAAATTGTTGAAATTTACTGCTTTCACCGAATAATTCGGCAAATATTGAATAGATATCCGCAAAAAACGGTCAGTGTGTCCATGAATCTGCGTAGGATGTTACGTATGGGTCTGTATTCTTTGGAAGTGCGAATACAGAGGTCTGTAACTGTGAAAGATCCATCTTCGGCTCGATGCCGTATACGTGGTAATCGAAATACTGCACCATGTAGTTCACATCCTCGGCAATGACCGCATGGCCCTCCTTGTGGATGTTTATTGCAAGATTGTCGCTGATATCAAGGTAGTCCCATACGTGCTTCATTCCCAGATAGCTCGCCCACATTGACGGAGCGTTTACCCAGTCCTCACCGACACAGGAACCGATGATGAAAAGGTATCTGTCCTTGTCTGCACAGAGACTGCCCAGCATATGCTGATCCATCGGGAACTGGTCGCCGCTTCTGAATTCGAGGAATCTGTCATTGAACCAGCCACGCTCTCCTGTTGCCTGCAAGCTGCCGAGCGGCTCATTCTCGGTGTAGGTGTAGTTTGAAGATGCACCCTTTGAGGAGAAATCGTAGGTCTTGCCCTGTGACATATACCTGTAAAGCGCCAGACCGCCTGCACCCGAGCAGGACGGAGCGCACATCTTGAAGCGCTTGTCAAATGCTCCGCAAACCGCAGCAGCCTTGCCCCAGCGTGATACGCCTGTTACTATGGAGCTGTCGGGGTTGATGTTAAGCTCATCAGCCGCTCCTGCATAAAGAGCGTCGAGTATCTTCGAGCAGCCCCATGACCAGCCCATGAGAGCGCCTGTCTGCTCCTCCCACGATCTGCCGTAGGGGTAAAGGTCGTAGAATGCGCCCTTGTGGTTCATATCATCGGAAGCAACGGGGTTACTGAATATACCTGCGTCAATGGTAATGACAGCGTAGCCGTTGGCAGCGGCTGTCTCCTCGGAAATACCCGTATGCATACCCACGATAACAGGTGCACCGCCCTGATGACGAACAGTCTTAGGCAGGGTTATCTTAGCAGGGAAAGAGGTGGTCTTGCCCGTGCTCTTGCGCTTGATATTGATGGTCATATTGCTGCCGCTTATCTTGTAGGTCACCTCGTCATCCGAGCCGTCACGCCACTTGCCGTACATATAGTACTCATACATACAGCTTATCTCGTTGGCACGTGCGCCCCACTCGGACGGGTCGTCAACAGTTGAACCGTCCATGAATACGAACGGGTCGGGGATGGTCTTGGACGACTTCAGCGAGTTTGTGGACGGGAAATCGTAGGTCTTTTCGTAGACCTGTTCCTCCTCCGCAGGCTTTTCGACCTCGGTGAAGCTGTCTATCTGTCCGAGAAGGTATTTCTGGAGCTGAACCATATCCGCCATCTCGGGAGTGCCGCTCTTGTCGATATCGGCTGACTTCTTCATGTTGCTGTCCTTGAAGCCTGCAATGATGTGCTTTCTCATCAGTATAAGGTCAAGGGAGGTTATCATGCCGTCGCCGTCAAGGTCACCCTTTATCTTGCCTGTGGGCTTGGTTACCGTTACCGCAGGCTGTGCAGGCTGCTGAGCGGCTGAGCCTGTTATCTTCACATCGTCAATATAGAAATCCGTCAGGCTGTCTGGGACTTCCACGTAGAACTTCACATTCTCCGCCCCCGAGGGGATAGTGTAGGACGGGTTGGAAACCTTAGTCCATTCGCCCTTGTTCACCTTTGAAAGGGCTATCTCGTCATAGTAGGTCGTACCGCCGCTTGAATACTCCAGAGACAGCTTGAAATCGAGGGAAGCGCCGCCTGAATCGTACATGATATAGGTCTCAAAGCCGTATGTACTGCCTGCGGAAAAAGCCGAACCCAATGTTGTAATAGCGCCGTTCCAGTTGTCGGCACGCTTTGACACGAAAAGCGAACCGTTTCCACTGTGTGCATTGGCTCTGCTCACCTCAGCAGACGCCGAGCCTCTGCCGCTCCATCCGCCTGCACCGCTTTCAAAATCGGCGCTGAGCAGTAAATTTTCCGTATTTTCAGCCGCCGCTGCCACGGGCTTTTCTGTGAAAACAGAAGCTCCGCCGAGGTAACTGTCAAGGGTATCAGCCCAGTATTTCGCCATTTTCTCATAACCGCCCGAATTCGGGTGAACGCCGTCCGCAAGGTCTGACGAGCCGCTGATAACGCTGTGAATGTCCGCAAACTCGATATTCTTGCCCTTAGCCTTGTACTCCCCTGCGACCTTTTTCACAAGGGCATTGTATTCAGCGATATTCCCGTTTACATCTCCGCCGAACATGGTCGAACCGAGGTCGGGGATGGTGGTCAGGAAGATAGTACCGCCCGACGGCATATTCTCCGTAAGATAGTCCAGAAGCTGATGAAGTCTCTCCTCCGAACCGTCAAGGAAGCCGTTGGCGATATCATTTGTGCCGATCTGCAAAAGTATGATATCAGGGGAATACTTCCTTATGTAGTCTCCCTTTTTCACAGTTTCGAGGATACCGTTCAGCTTTCCCGACCATCCTCCCTGTAGGTCGGTGATTGAATAACCGCTGTATCCTGCGTGGTTGTCGTCGTAGCTTACCTGCTTGCCGTTGTAGGTGAACGAAGCGCTGCTGCTTCCCTCTGGACCTACAAAGTCGATGTTGCTGTAGCCCTTTTCCGTCAGAAAATAGCTCAGGAACTTTCTGTAGCCGCCCTCGTCAGCCATTCCGTAGGTGATGGAATCGCCGAGGGGCATTATTTTCACGGTACTGTCAGCGTTGACAACTGCCGGAGCTATCGGCAAGGCTGACGTAAAAAGTGCGGCTGCGAGAGTTGAAGCTGCCGCCTTTCTGAGAATTCTCATTCCCATAGGAAACCCTCCTTTTTTGGAGCAGCCGAAAACCCGCAAACCGCACAAGATACAGACAGAGCTGTATTTTCGTATGGCAAGCCTGAGGGTCTGCGGCACTTCATCCCAAAAGGCGCACCTACCCTCTGTTAACATATCCCTCCTTGTGCCTATATATTTTTTTGCGGCACAGCGAAGTTCCCAATTACTCCTGATCGTTAATATTCATCCCAAAAAATTATAAAATAAAACATTTTCGCACACCAAACCAAGCACCAAATAATATTCAATGTTTGAAATAAATATATGCAAAATTGCTTATTTTTCGTTACATCATATTTCTCTCTGTATTATTTTAGTTCAAATATACAGCATATTATCAAAAATGTAAAGTAAAATTTCAACTCTCCGCAACTTTTGGTCAAAACTCGACAACATTTGTACTTAATTTATCATAATTTAATTCGCATTAAGTATTTTGTGCGGTTTTGGTTCACAATACAACTTTCAAAATCAACGCAGAAAAGGCAAATGAAATAATAATATTCAAACATTTGCTTAACTGCATATTGAAAATGGTATATGATACAGCGAAAAAAGTTGTATTGTTTATAGTGATAATATTAAATTATATTAGTACCGTAACAGTAATTTCTTTTATCATTCACAGACACAAAAAACTCCCCATCCAAAATGAATGGGGAGCGTTAATATCATTATTTTACGATCAAGCCATACCTGCTGTGATGATAGCCATTGCGTAAACTTCCTCTGCGTTACATCCACGTGAGAGGTCATTGATAGGAGCGTTAAGACCCTGAAGGATAGGACCGTATGCAGCGTAGCCGCCAAGTCTCTGAGCGATCTTGTAGCCGATGTTACCAGCCTCGATAAGTGGGAAGATGAAAGTATTAGCCTGTCCTGCAACCTTTGAATCAGGACACTTTGTCTTAGCAACTTCCTCGGAAACAGCAGCGTCAAACTGGAACTCGCCGTCGATAACAAGCTCGGGATCGATCTTTCTTGCCTCGATAACAGCGTCGTGGCTGAGCTGAACAGTAGCGCCCTTGCCTGAGCCGTAAGTCGAGAAGCTGAGAACAGCGACCTTTGGGTCAATGCCGAAGAAAGCAGCGGTTCTTGCAGTTTCAACAGCTACCTCACCGAGCTGCTGAGCAGCGGAAAGAACAACGTTGCCGTCCTTGTCAAGTCTGTCTGTGTAGCCGATATTTATAGCACAGTCGCCCATAGCGATCTTCTCCTCAACGCCGTCCTTATCACGGAAAAGGATGAAGCTGGAGCTAACTAGATTTGCGCCCTTCTTGGTCTTGATGATCTGGAGAGCAGGACGAACAGTGTCAGCAGTTGAGTATGTAGCACCGCCGAGGAGAGCGTCAGCCTTGCCCATCTTAACGAGCATAGTGCCGAAGTAGTTGGACTTCCGGAGAGCAGCACGGCACTCATCCTCAGTCATCTTGCCCTTTCTCAGCTCGGACATAGTTTTGACCATTTCGTCCATCTCAGCGTAAGCGAGTGGGTCGATAACAGTAGCCTTGTCAACATTGAAACCGCCGTCCTTAGCAGCAGCCTTTACCTCGTCAGCGTTACCGCAAAGGATAACATCCATGAGATCCTCGCTGAGCAGCTTAGCAGCAGCGGAAAGGATACGAGCGTCAGTACCCTCAGTGAATACGATAGTTTTTCTGCTTGCCTTGAGATTGTCAAGGAGCTTGTCGAACATTGCCATAAAATAACCTCCGTATGATAAAAATTCTACATACTATTATATCACAGCCCTATGAAAAAAGCAAGCACTTTTTCAAGCGTTGGAAATTGAGTGAAAATTGAGAATTGAGAATGTAGAATTGAGAATTTCGGTGTCCCCTGTCGGGGACGGATCATAATTTTCAAATCAGTGAGTGCAAGCGAACACAACCATTCTCAATTCTCATCCACCTTGACATATTCAATTATCTCCGCCACATTCTCCTGCGTCAGCCCCTCGATGTACAGAAGCTCATAGGGATGGCTGAAATGCCCTGCCTGCTCACGGAAATCAAGGATACGCTGTGCGATATCCTCATCAACGTGGGGCAGTAGCATAAGAGCTTCCTTTTCGGCAGTATTCAGGTCAATGGGCGCAGCTTCCTCCAGAGTGGGGATGTGCTCCGTTTCCGTCTGCGGCTCGGGAGTATCCTCCTGCACAGTTTCCTCTGCCGGTTCATCATAAACGGGGTCAACCACGTAGATAAACTCACGGATATCCGCCAGTCTGCCCTCGCCGATTCCGCTGACGTTCATCAGCTCCTCGATGTTTCTGAAACGTCCGTATGCATTTCTGTAAGCCACTATCTCGGCGGCTAATTTTTCGCCAATATTCGGCAGTTTTGCCAACTCAGCCTCATCTGCTTCATTGATATCGAGCCAGAGTATTTCAGGCTCGGTGGGAGCAGCTTCGGTTACTGTCTCTGTCGTGGTCACCTTTGTGGAGGTGGTCTTGGTGGTTTTTGTGGTGTGGGGAGCGGTGGACTTTGTGGTTTTTGCGGCTTTGGAGGTGACAGTTGTGGAATTTTCGGCAGTTGTGGTGACATAGAGAACAGCCGATACCGTTCCTTTTTCGGGACGCTGAGCGGAGCGGCTGAAATACATAAAGACCGAGCCGACAGCAAGGACTGCCGCCCCGTACAGGGCGTAAAGTGCCGTACTCTTTTTCATGCTGTCACCACCTGTAATAGAATAAAAAAATAATTATAAAAAGCGGCGAAGCCGCACTATACCAGAGTCAAGCCGATGAGAGTAACCTCCAACTAAATACGGCTTGACCGTTAGTTGCATTTACCCGTCCGTCAGTCCAAGCTACGCTGGACTGACTGCTTTGTCAGGGGAGCTCCGCCCCCCTCGTTCACCCTCTGCCAAAGGGAATATATTCCCTTTGGAATCCCACTATTAGGCGGCTGCGCCGCTTTTTTATCTTGCTATCTCGGGATGCTCCTTATAAAACGCTTCCTTATCCGCATACATCCTCTCATCCGCCATCCTCATTGCTTTTTTGATCTCACTTGCTTTCTCATAGCACTTTCCCACAGCAAAGCAAACTCCCTCGGGGTCGGCAGTATCGGCTCTGAGCTGTTCCACATGAGCATTGAACTCCTCCTCGGGCATATCCGCAGCGATTATCATATACTCATCACCGCCTGCCCGATATATCTCACAGCCCTCGAATTCCCTTTGCAGCACCAGTGCCGCATTTTTCAGCAGCATATCGCCTGCAAAATGTCCCTCACTGTCGTTCATGCGCTTCAAGCCGTTGAGGTCGGCAAAAACTATGCCCACATTCTCGGGAGTGCCTGCTTTTTGGGTGCAAATGGAATCTATGCGGTTATTCATAGCGTTGCGGTTGAAAACGCCTGTCAGGATATCGATGGAGCTCATTATCTCCATGCGCTTGAAAAGCTGATGGTTGGCGATATGGGCGGAAATGAAGAACGAAGTAAGCTCCAGTGTCTCCTTTATCTTGACAGTTCTCTCGGCGTCGAAGTCTATCGCCCATATATAGCCAAGAACTTCATTTCCCGAACGCAGAGGGAACAGCACTATGCTCTGTACCTTTGCCGACTGCAAGGACGCATACCACGCAGGATTGCGCTGTTTCAGCACTTCCCACTCCTGCGGGTCCTTCACGATGATACAAGTGCTTCCTGCAATGGTATCCTTCCACGAATCGGCGATATCGAAAAAGTCGTCGTCAAGGTAGTTCTCCATCGGTATGCGCTGACTGCCCTCGCCGAATCTTTCACATAGTACCGTACATTTTCGGGTGTTGTGGTCGGTGAGGAGTATACAGCAGTGGTCGCAGGCACAAAGGTCGCTGATACCGCCAATGACCTCGTCCATCGACTTTTTGAAATCGTTCGTATCGTTGAGCTGTATGCAGATATTCAGCACCGTTCCTGCGATATCAGGGGCGATATTGGTCATAAGGTTCGGGTCGGCATCCTTTGTTATCTCCTGCGAATAGGTGCAGTAGCCGATATTCTCCTTATCCGAGACCAGAGGCATCATGGTGAGGTTGAGCCAGCAGTCGAAGCGGTCGGGGTGGATATAGGTGTGGAGCTGTTCGCCCTTGATAGCGCACCTATAGCAGAAATCCTCGAAATTCAGGTCTTTCGGGATGTATCTTTCATAGGGGGAGTTGGGGATGAATTTATTTGTAAAAATATCATGTGCACCCATTTCCTCGTAGTATTCCGTAGCGTTGATATATTTTTCGTTTCCCGTTACGATACGGATATTTCCGTAAGAGCCGTCAGGGAAAGTCTCAACTGACATTATACAGGTCATTGGTTGGAACAGATCTGCAAATCCTTTAAAATCCATAAATCAAGCCTCCTTTTGAGTATAATATTTAAAGCGGTCGGGAGCGGCTTGGCGTTTGCGTGACAAACCGTACAAAAACTCAATTGCCTTTCTTTTTTCTGTCAAAACAGCCCTTTTCGTCCGTCATCTGGCTGAATTCCGCTTCAACTCGTCTTACTTCCTCGTCGGCATTTAGGAATGCCTGAACGATAACAGGGTCAAAATGCTTGCCTGCGCCCTCACGGATAATATCAATAGCCTTGTCATAGGGCATTGGCTCTTTATAGCTTCGTCTGGACACAAGAGCGTCGAAAACGTCCGCAACCGCCATAACACGGGCAGAAAGCGGTATATCCTCGCCCTTTATGCCGTAGGGGTATCCCGTGCCGTCCCATTTTTCGTGGTGGTAGCCTGCAAGGTTTCTCGCCTCGGAGAGATAGCCCGAATTCGGCACAAGCTCGATAGCCTGCGAGATAATATCGTGACCTGCAACGGTGTGCTGTTTCATTACAGCAAATTCCTCGTCGGTCAGTCTGCCGGGCTTGTTGAGTATAGCGTCGGGAACTTGTATCTTGCCAACGTCGTGGAGCGGTGCGGAGTTAACAACGTCGGAAATGTAATCGTCCGTCAGAATATCGCTGTATACGCCCATTTTCTTCAGCTCGTGGAGGATTATCTCAGTATACTTTGCAGTCTTGCGGACATGAGCGCCCGTATTCTTGTCACGGCTCTCTACGATATCCGCAAGCACAAGGATAAGCGCATTCTGCATCTGAGCAAGCTCCTCGGTCTTTTTCTGCACATCCGCAACGTAGCGCATACTGTCATCGGAGGTCTTGGCGATAGCGTGGTAGAGGTTCTCCACCTCGTCGCCTGTGGTGATATCAAGCTCATGGATACGCTCGATACTGCTCTCACGGGCTTTTTCGTTGTCGTAGGCAAAAGCGCCTGTGCTCATAGCGATGGAGTTTACGGGGAGTATGATGTTATACTCGATTAGCCAGCGGACGAAAATGAAGATGAGAATGAAGAAGCCGAGGAATATAGCCAGCATCTCCACAAGGAACTCTCTTTCGGTCACGGCTATCTGGTCCATTGCCACATCGGCGGCGGCATAGCAGACGCACTCGCCCTTTGAGTTGTAGACAGGCTCATAAGCGGTCAGAAGCCAGCCGTAGCTGTCGTTGGTGGTTATGGGGTCGATATGCTCGCCGTTGAGAAGCGCAGGAAGATAGTCAATGAAGCCGTCCTCGATAGGCTCAACAAAGCCTGCCTCTCTGCCAGGGTCGTCGTCAGAGTCCACGTCGAACACCACATGACAGCCGTCACGCATTATCTTGTAAACATAGACATACTCGATATCCACTGAACTGCTTCTTATCTCGGAGAGCAGATTTTCAGTTTCCCTGTAGCCCATAGCTTTTTCGCCCTTTTCAAGGAACTCGTCCACTCTTTCGGGGTCAACGGCGCTTGCGGCAATTTTGGCAGTTCCCACGGCAACTTTGGTGTGATCCTTTATGAGAGCGTTGCGGTAAAGGCTCATGCTGATAATCGTAGCCGCACAGGACACAGCGATGAGGGAAACGCTGAGAACAAGAAGTATCTTCGTGCGGAGTGACATTTTCCTGAAACGGGTATTTTTAGCCGCCGCAGACTGCTCCTGAGACAGGGGCTTCTGCTTCCACGAATAGAAGTTGAAGAACTTTTTCGCACTGTTTGGCAGAACTTTATCAAGAAAAAGCACTATCGCCACGGACAGGGACTTGTCTGCAAGGTCGGTGATGAGGTTTGCAAAAAGGTGGGAGGTGTTTCTGCTGAAAATGCCCTTGCTGTAGATGAACGCACTAAGTGACTCGGAGTCGAAGTCCACATCCTCAAGGAACATAGGCACAAAAGTCCCCAGACCGCCGCCGAGAAGGGTGAAAACTATCACCGAGGCGAAGATCAGCAGGGGCTTGCGGTAGAAGTTCTTTCGGGCAAAAAAAGCCGCCGCAAGAGCGATAAGAACGTTGATAATGCCGTAGTAGAGGGACGACATATCGGTGAAGCTCTTGAATAAGTTGGTGAAAAAGCCGACGATCACGCCGGGGAGCGGACCGCCGATGATAGCCGCAGCGATAGTGCCGACGGTATCGAGGTAGAGGGGAAGCTCCAGTTTTCCGCAGATATTGCTGAGAACGAGGTTGACCGCAATACCTGCAAGGCAGATGAGCAGGGTTATAAGGTTACGTTTCCGAGCGGAAAACATTTTTGGTTTACTGTTAGTCATAATTATTCTCCATCCAAAGCGGCACACCGCCGCCGAAGCCGTCCGATATCTATTTTTATGGCGGCTGACATTACTCTGTTCTACTATTATAACATATATTTTGGTAATAGTCATTAATATTTTGTTAAAGTTTCCCGAGCTGGCGTCAGCTCGACCACACTCACGCTCCCACTCGCAAGCTCGTTCAGTCTCTGCGAGACTTTTACTCTGCTTTCGCTCGCTGTTATTAAAATCGGGGATGGGTCAATTAGTTTCAATGTGCCCTGTGGAACGCCGGGTGACTCCCTGTAGTACAGGGAGATGTCAGCGAAGCTGACAGAGGGTACGGGCAGCAGTTAGCTGCGGCGTTCCCTACAAGGTGTAGCCGCAAGTCACATTGAAGCTCACGGGAGGGCGAGGGCGCCCTCCCCTACAAAGTTTCATTCTCTCACCCACAGAAAGAGTTTTGGCAAGTATTTACTACAAATGACCGCTCAAAAACTAAGCCGCCCCGAAATTGGAAAAAGTAAAAGGAGGCAAAGGGTGAGGAGGCGGAGGTTGAGGGAAAAGAGAGTCCAGAGAGGAAAACCGACCGGAGGAGGGGGAGAGGGGAATGTCGACTTTTGCTTGGGTTTTATTGTTCCCCTATCCCCATCCTCCGAGAGGTATTCCTCTTTGGCAACCCACAGTTACAGCGCAAACAAAACTCCCCTAAGCGTCAAAAAGGACAGTCCCCCAAAAATAACCCCCAATAAAAAAACCCATCCGCAAGGATAAAAACACCATGCGGATGGGGTCATATTTATGTCACTATATCATTTGAATGCGTATCTCATGAATGTGTAAAGGTGCGGCTTGACTGAATCTGCGCCGTGTCCGCCGCCCGGGATGGACTGGTAAACGTGGTCAACGCCGTTCCTTGTCAGTATATCGCTGTACTGCTTCGGGAATGTGCCGACTACGCTGTCGTTTGTGCCGCCTGTTATCATGAACAGTGACGGCTCGGGTCCAACGTCCCTGAACTTCATCTCGCTCTCGGTCATGCAGCCTGGGTGTGTCATGAACATATCCTGTGCAGCCACGATACCCGGTGCAGGGCAAGCGCCGCCTACATAGCCAAAGAGGTCGGGGCGCATAAGTCCGCAGTAGATAGCCTCACGTCCGCCCATTGAGAAGCCTGTGATAGCTCTGTTCTCTCTGCCTGTCTTAACCGAATACTTCGACTCAATAAAGTCAATAAGGCTGTCGGAAATGTCGTAGAGGAAGTTGTCGTAAGCCTCGCAGACCTCCTGATTGATGCCGAAACCGCTTGCAGGCTTCTTGCTGGTATACTGTGCAGGGCAAACGATTATCATTTCCTCAGCCTGTCCGCCGGATATAAGACCTGTCAGGAGCTCCTGAACGCCCATACCGTTTATCATGCTGTTCTCGTCGCCGCCGATACCGTGAAGAACGTACATTACGGGGTACTTCTTGCTTGCGGAATAATTAGGAGGAAGAATTACATTACAGCTCTTCTGTCCGCCTGTGAATTTACAATCATATGAAACGTGCTCAACCTTGCAGCCGCTGGTCTTTTCAACACCGCCGGGTACTGAAACAGGCATATCGCCGCTTACCTTCTTGTTGAGGTTACCGCCTGTTGTCTGTGAAGAAGTGGTGGTTGTGGTAACTTCCTGCTTCTTTGTAGTAGTTGTTGTAGTTGTGGTAGTGGTTGTCTTTGGCGGATCGGGGAGCTTCTTCTCCGTGCCGTGGAGGTAGCCGCTGAGCCATACAAGGTCAGCAACACTGAGCTCGCCGTCCTGATTTACGTCAGCCTGCTTCGGGAACTTCACGCCTGCCATCATCTTAACAACGCTCTTTCTCATGGCAATAAGGTCGTAAACGTCGATATTGCCGTCGTCGTTGACATCGCCGAGACGGAGTGCAGACGACGGGTCTGAGGGCTGATCCGGTGTTACAACAGTGCCCTTAGCTGCACCGAAAGCATCGTCGATGTAGAAATCTGTCAGACTGCTTGGTGCTTCAACGTAGATGAGAGCATTTTTAGCGCCTGCGGGTATGGTATATGACGGGTTTGCAAGCTGTACCCACTCGCCCGAGTTTGCCTTTACAGTTGCAATCTCGTCGTAGTTTTCATCGCCGTTGAGTGTATACTGCATAGTCAGCTTGAGGTCAGTAGCCTCGCCGCTGTCCTGCATAGCCATTACGCCGAAGCTGTAAGTTCCGCCTGCTGCGAACTGTGTAGGGTCGAGGTTGTAAGCAGTACCGTTCCAGTTGTCCGTTCTGCCTGTTACAGCCAGCGACTTTGAGCCGTTGGACTTTGCAGCGTCCGATGTGGAAACCTTAGCGCTTCCACGTCCGAACCAATCGTCCTCGCCGCTTTCAAAGCTGCTGCGGAAGAAATAGCCGTCCTTGTCGGGTTCAGCCATAGTTGTGGTTGTGGTAACGGTAGTCCGGTCGGGGTCGGGAGTAGTGCCCTTTGTGAACGAGAGGGTGTTTTTGTTGACAACAGCCTCGCCGTTGGACATATAGCCCTCGATATTGAGAGCGACCTCATACATCTTGCCCATTTTCAGACCTGCTTTTTCCCATGCAGCGAAGTGAGCGGCAACGTCGATATCGCCTGTGAGATGGGTCTTTGCATTGACACGTGCAGGGTTCTCGTCCCTTACGCTCCAGTACTGCCAGAATGTGGTATTTCCGTGAATTGACGGCTTGTCAACACGCTGTGACTTGAAGATGTGGTACGAATTGCCGTTGACAGTGACCTGTGCAACAGCCTGATCGTTGCTCATTCCGGGTGGTCTCCAGTCGCCCCATGCATCCACGATGTAGTACTCAACAAGTGGGTCCTCAGTCCAGCCGTAGACGCACATATAGGAATTGCCCTTTGGGGTGTAGTCCACATCGTAGGAGATATTGATGCCCTCGTACTCGTCCCAGTTTTTCGTGCTTCCGAGCCTTTTGCCTGTACGGAAAAGACAGTTCTGTATGCCGTTCCATGAACAGCTGAAACCGCCGTTTTCGCCAAGCTCCATTTTTACGTTTCCTGCCTCATTTTCGTTCCACAGCTCAAAGTCATAGCCATCGCTGGTCTGACCTGTTTTGCTTTTGGTGTAGGACTCCCCTGCTGCCGATGCAGAAAACGGAACAGCAGAAGCGATGAGAGCAGAGGCAGCTGTCATAGCAGCAGCCTGTTTGAAGAAGTGTTTCATTTCTCATTCCTCCTTTTGGAAATTTGGTTATCCTCTGGAATAAATAAGTCACACAGCCATATCCCCTGTCTTTCTCTGAAGCTGTATGCAAGAAATTGGCAATTTCTTGTCACTCCCCCAATTCTGATTCCATTATACACCATAATTTAAGCAAATGCAAGTTATATCTTGTGACTTTGAGAAAAAACGTCCCGATTATTGCGTTATGCTTTATGTATGCACGAAGTATGATATAATAAATATATATATTCACTAAAGTTTGAGAAAATATCTGATAAATTTGTCAATATATATTCCTTGATATTTTAAACATCGTACTTAAATAATCAAACATCAGCTCTGCTCCGATACCTTGTCGACAATATTATTTATCCAAATATCGCTGCGAACCATCACAAAGCCGATAAATACCTTAACTATCTCGCTGAGATTCAGCACCGCAAACAGAATGTGTATATCCAGCGATGTGCAGTAGCTCAGCACAAAGCCCAGCGGTATCACCAGCAGCCATGTAAAGCCGAAATCAAAAAGGAAGGTAAGTCCCGTCTTTCCGCCGCTTCTCAGGGTGAAATAGCAGGCATTGGTGAACGACCAAAGCGGCATACAGACGCACTGTATCACTATCATGTAGCCTGCCAGCGAGTGGATGCTTTTCTCCGTCTTGTAGAGCAAGGGGAAGAATTTTGCCAGCGGAAGTGCACAGACTGCCACCGCCATCGATGCCGCCACCGCAAAGAATATCAGCTTGTTGTTGGTATCCCGAGCCTCTTTCAGCTTGTTTGCCCCAAGCCTTGCGCCGACGATGATTGAAATGCACACGCCGAGCTGCACGTATATCGCTCCGAAAAGGTTGGTGATGGTGCTGGAAATATTCCTCGCCGCCACCGCATCAATGCCTCTGACTGAGTAAAACTGCGCTATTATGGACATTCCAGCCGCCCATAGGAACTCATTGAACAGCAGCGGAGTGCCACGCCTGACGATATCTCCGAACAGCTTCGGCGGTATGCGGAAGCCCTTGAACAGCCCGTCGATGTACTTGTTTTTGTCCTTGTGAGTGTGCGTCCAGATAATCTTCACCAGCGATTCGATGTACTTCGCTATAACTGTAGCCACAGCCGCTCCACGGACAGCCATCTCAGGGAAGCCGAATTTGCCGAAAATCAGGCAATAATCCAGTATAAGATTTATCCCCACAGCCGACATTGAAGCGATCATGGGTATCTTTGTGTAGCCGCACTCGCTGAGTACGCTGGAATAAGCCTGACCGATTCCGAACGGGATCAGACCGATGAGCATTATCCTCATGTAGCTCATGCCGCTGTCGAGGGCTTGCTGTATAAGCTGCGGTTCGTCGTCCTTGCTGAGGAACAGAGCGATGAGCTGTCTGTCGAAAAGCCCGTAGACCACCAGTGCCACCGCAACGACCAGTGTGCAGATGAGCAGACGGAAGCGGAATGTGTACTTCTGCCCCTCGTGGTCGCCCTTTCCGAAGAACTGCGCTCCGAATATGCCTGCGCCCGAAACAGCGCCGAACAGCGTGATATTGAACACGAATATAAACTGATTTACTATGGAGACACCGCTCATTTCCGCCGTTCCGATCTGTCCGACCATGATGTTGTCTATCATGCTGACGAAGTTTGTGACCATATTCTGCAATATCATGGGCACGACCATCAGCAATACCTGTCGGTAGAATCTTCTGTCTCCGATGAATTTTTTCTTGAATCTTTCTAACATATCTGCCTTTCTTTCAAAACAAAAATGCCATGCAAGCACAAAAAATACTTGCATGGCACATAATGACCGAATATACTAATCGATGACGATGCCCCACCCTGAGCTTATCTTACTGTACAATCGCATTTTCTCCTGCTTCTTCTGGTTCTTGAAAACTACCATGATAGCAACTGCTGCACCGATAGTGAGAACGAGAGCGAGAACTGCGCCGATAACGCCCAGCTTGAATGCACCAACGAAAAGTGCGAAGAATATAACAGCAGCTATGATAATAATTGGGAGGCAGAACGAAGTAAAGCTCCTGTTCTTGACCTTTATATAGTGCTGTATATCTCTGATATTCAGGCTTTCGTAATTACGTGCGATGAAATTATCAGGCTGAGCCCACTTGCAGAACTGCGCTACATTATCGAACTTGATAGTGTAGTCCTGATAATCGTGAAACTTCTCATTATAATGAGAAACCCTATATGTGACGAGGACAGAGTTCGGCGAACCCTCTGCATCCATAACATGAATGATATTACCTGCTTCTGCCTGTCCTTTCAGGGTCTTTGAGACAAGAAATTTTCTATCTATTGCCTCATCAATATTAAGCAAATAAGTCATAACCAACACTTCCTTGACATGTAAATTATTAAACAGTGCTCTTTAATTTTTCTGATACAGGTCTCAGATCAAACAATATAACAAAAATAGTCATTTTTCCCTACATTTATTATATCATATTGATTTTCAAAATGCAAGGCATAAAATATACTAATCGTGCACACCATGCAAATTTTCGCTATATTTATAAATTTCCGTCTCAAATTGCCATTACTATTTGACAAATCCGATAACATTATACATCTTGTAGATTCCGTTGTACAGATTCACCTAAATAATACGCTATGCAATATAGCTTTGTCTGTCTTTCTGCATAATCAGAGGCACATTACATCTTTTTCTTGATATTGTTATTTGCCTTTGCAACCTTTTTCTTATCTTTCTGGAGCTTGAGCATTTCTTCCTTTGAAAGCTGTGTGCTTTCATCTTCTGCTGCTGAATCATCATCGCCGAGGAAGTTGCTTAGACGCTTTTTATAAGCTGTACCGCTTGTGCCTGCTGAATTCATCACGCTCTGGCTCTGCTGATATACGCTTCTTGAGGGAACTCCGCCGCCCACATGGACAGACGGTCCGCCGTAGCCGCCGTATGGTGCGGCATTCTGTGGATTAACGCCCTGCTGGTACATTGACGGCTGAACGCCGTTCATATACGGATTAGACTGAGGATAGCCGCCCTGCTGTGGGTAACCCTGACCGTACATTCCCTGCTGAGGATAGCCGCCCTGCTGTGGGTAGCCCTGATTGTACATTCCCTGCTGGGGATAGCCGCCCTGCTGTGGGTAGCCCTGATTGTACATTCCCTGCTGAGGATAGCCGCCCTGCTGTGGGCAGCCGCCCTGCTGAGGATAGCCGCCCTGCTGTGGGTAGCCTCCCTGCTGAGGATAGCCCTGCGGAGGGGTCATGTATACGTTCGGGAAGCCGCTTGCGCCCACTTCCTGAGCATCGGCAGGCTGATCGAACATAGAGTTAACGCCTGCGCCGCCCTGTGAAGCAGGTATCTCCGAAGCAGCGGCAGGACCGCCGTAGAACGGATTTGTTTCATCGACCTCAAAGCCTGCCGAGAATTCAGCAGCTCCGCCGACCTTTGCAGTCTCCTGCTGAGGTGCAGGAGTATCGTCATCGTAGCCGCTGAGGAAGTCCTCCTGAGCTACTGAAGTAACGAGACTTGCAGCAGTAACGGACTCCTCTGCATTGAGGACGACCTCACAAGCGCCGTTCTCAACGCTTGCTCTCATGAGCTTAGCCAGACAGTTCTCGTTTGGCTGCATATAGCTGTAGTCATCGAGTGTAATGAGGATCATCTGAACAGCTCTTGCGCCGCCTGATGCGATAAGAGCGTTTGCAGCTATATCCTCAGCTGTAAATGTTTCAACCGTTCCTTCGTCTATCTTGACGCTTGTGATTCCCGAGAAGATATCCTGGGAACTTGCTATGATAAGACAAAGTGAAGCGTCGGGATCTGATGTGATATCAGGTCTTGCCTCTTTGATCTTGTTTGCAAAATTCTGGGCAGTACTGTATAATGTGCTTTTATCCATAGCTAACACCACTTTTCCTTTTTCATAAATAGATTTAAATAATTATGTGCTGTTTTCCCAATTTCCTATTCGCTATGTCCGCCCTGCATCGTGCCGTATCATGCCCCTCTGAGTATACTCGCATCAGAGCAAGGCATATACAGCATTATCAGTCGATCAGACCCGTTTTCTGAGGGATTCGGCTTTTCTGTCAGCCGCCTCCTGTTTATTCTCCTCCACACGCTGCTTGATAAGCCCGATGCTGTCATTGAGGAGCGGCTCATCAAATACGCAAGACAGGGATATATCGTCCTCAGTACCGAAACGTGACCTCTTGGTCAGGTTATTCACGATGATCTGCTTGAAAGCCTCGAGGTTAACGAGCTGACTTGTGATTATCGTGTGGTAGTCGAGAAAGTCATATTCGCTGCCGAAGGAGGTATAAAGACCGTCGGTAGATACGAACAATGCGATCATTTTTTTCTGGTCAGTATAGAAGCTGCTGAACATCGTAGCAGCGTTCGAGTTACAGATAGAAGCAGTAACATTGGCAGGCGCAGACTCATTGTACTCCATAGGCATAACAGCCTTTCCGTCCTCAAAGAGGGCAACGAGAGTACCGTCGCCTATCTGCACGCCGAATGTGAAGTTTCTTCCTGCGATAGCAGCGATGAGGGTCGAGCCGTAGTAGGACTCGGGCTGTATCTTTTCAAACTCCTCGTCGGTGAATTTGCTTTTCTCCTCATCTGTAACAGGATTTTCTTCAAGATGCTTGGCTACCTTGCTGTTCCAGTTGGCGATTATCTGTTTTTCGATATTTCTGAGGATCATCTTATGGTATTTAGGGAAATTCGCCTCAAATTCCTCTGTGTCCTCGTAAAATCTGTCGATAGCTTCAATAGTTGATTCGACAGCGTATTTTGAGCCGATATGGCTTCTGAAATGCTTCTTGCTGCCGTGACCGTCGGCTACAACAGCTATAGCATAGCTGTCAGATACCTTAAAAGCTGAGCTGTCCTGGCAGACCAGTCCTGTTTTTTCGTGGCTTGCACCCATAACAGACTGACTGAAACCGTTGAACATATTGATCCATCCTCCTTCCCTTTCTATAATCGATCAATGTGTACACCTTTCAGTGTTGCAAAGGGTACATTACCAGCCTGTATCGAAAGGCACATCGCTCTCCTCTACCTGGCTGCCTACAAGCTCCTGTATCTGCTGACCGAGGAGCTTCTGCTTTGCTGCAAAAACGTCCTCCTCGCCGATCTCTCTGCCTGTGTCGTCGGAAAGGGTCATACTCTTGCTTCCGATCTGTGAGGAAGTAACAGCGATTATCTTTATCATCTGAGCGAGCTGTCCGCCTGAGTAAGCATGGACAACAGTCTCCTTGGAGCCTGTGAACTCAGCGAGAACATCGTCGTTAGCCTCGTTGCCGATACCGAGAGCGGCTTTAAGACCGAACTTATACCAGCTGTTTGACTGAAGCTCTCTGAGACCTTCCTTGTAGTCATCGGACGGATAGCCGTCTGTCATGAGGAAGATAACGGGAGCGAAGGAGAGTGAAGGCGAATTGAGGAAGCTGTTTCTGGACATTCTGAGGGAAAGCTCCTTGAAAGCAGCACCCATGCTGGTAACGCCGTTAGCTCTGAGTCGTGCCCACTCAAAGTCCTCGATCGGGATAGGGGTCGAATACATCCATCTTACGTCTGTTGAGAAAGTGAGGACAGCTACCTTTACCTCGGTGTCAGCCTCGCCGACTCTGCGTATCTCAGGGATAAGCTCCTCCATAACTGTGTTGAGCTCACCCATCTTCTTGCCCTTCATGCTTCCTGAAGTATCGATCAGGAAGAATATAACAAGGCTCTTTCTTGAAACGCCTGTAGCGCTGAGGGGATCGTCGTCGAAATCCAGAGCATTGGACTGGGCATTTTCTGCTGCGGATGAAGCAGCCTCAAAACCGTCTAACGCAGCGTTCATAGCAGCGTCTGTAATTTTTTCATTGCTCATAAATAATACTTCCTTTCAGTATATTGCTGTGTAACAAAATGCTGTATATGGTTATATCTGTGCTGTTATACCGCCGAAATCTATCTCAAGGCCCTGCCATATAGGGAAGCCTTTTCCGGGGGCGATATCGTAGAAGGCTCCGTCGGGCATTTTAGCTCTCCATGTCTTTTCGGAGCAGTTTTTGATGCCGAGGACTCCGGGCTTCAGCTTGTTTTCAACAAGCTCGCCTGCCACAGTGGTGAAGTCGTCGGATTCGGGGGTTATCTCGCACTCATAGAACTTGCAGCCGAGGTAAAGCGGCATACGGGATTCTCTGTTGCTGAAGCCCAGTGTAGCAAATTCAATACCGCACTTGGGGCACTTGAATGTCTTGTCATTAGGCTGAACGAACATTGATGTAAAGTTAGTTCTTCCGCAGCCGCACATGATTATCTCGGAGCGCAGGCGGATGAACAGCTTCTGCCATTCGTTCTCGATGATACGCTTT
>JAFVBU010000097.1 GCA_017479805.1 Ruminococcus sp. | reverse complement strand
ATTGCGCGGCATTTGGCGCTCAATCTGCTTAAATCTGAAAAATCGTTCAATCGCAGTCTGAATCTCAAACGCAAGAGATGCCTGCTTTCTCATGAATATCTCCTCAAAGTTTTTGCTGGCTCTCTTTCGTAAGCGATTGCCATGGTATGTCGGCTCGGTGGGCTTGACAAATCATACCATATAGGTTATAATTGTAAATAAGTTATGAACGAAAGGGAAAATAATATGAAAGGCAATAAAACAGCCGTCAGGACTGTTCTTATATTTACGCTCATTATGGGCATAATGACCCTTATGATAATGCTCAGCGCCAATGCTAAGCAGAGCAACAATACCTATATCACCGTTGACCCCACAACTATGGAGCTGGTACAGCTTGATGAGCCAGCCGAGGGCGACCCCATCGCTATTGTGGACACAACTCTCGGTGAGTTCAGATTTGTCCTTTATCCGCAGTATTCCCCCAATGCCGTGAAGAATTTCACTGAGCTTGCCGAAAGCGGATACTACGACGGCACTTACGTTTTCGACTCTGTCAGCGGTGCTTATTCCTCCGCAGGCGCTCCCAACAAGGACGGCTCGGTCAATGACCAGTCCCACGAAGCAGTTAAGCGTGAGCTTCACGAAAACCTCTGGCCTTTCAAGGGGGCAATTTGCACAATGACAACTTCCGTTGACCGTGGTGTTAAGGAATTCCTTTTCGGCGGCGGAAAATATTTCAACGGCAGCCGCTTTACTATTATTAATACAGTCGAGTTCGATGACCAGATGAAAGAGGATATCCGTGAGGTGTCCGAAAGCAAGGAGCTGGGCGAGGCATTCATCGAAAAAGGCGGTATTCCGAACTTTTCTCAGCAGATGACCGTTATCGGTCAGACCTACGAGGGCTTGGATGTTGTGGAAAAGCTCGCTTCTCTGGAGACCTCGGACAGCGGTTCGTATAGTACACCCAAAGAGGATATTATGATAAATTCCGTCAAAATAGACAAATTCAGTAAAAATGACCAACCGTCCAAAGACTGAATAAAAATTAAAATTGTTCATTTATTGCGGCATTTTAGCGCAAATATAACCGTTTTTTTATACCCCTTTGCTTTAATGTGACAAATTTGTGCGGAAACTATTTACAAATCATTAATAATGATGTATAATATATAGGCAAGAATTATAAATCAGCGATTTTGTATCATAATAATATGGGGAATTCGGTCCTCATAAAGGAGTATGATGTAATGTATAAAAAAGCACTGGCATTTATAATGAGTATCGCTGCGGCTGCGGCTTGCTTCACTTCATGCGGCAGCACAGGTTCTTCAAGCGAAAGCAGTTCCTCTTCATCTGCTGTCACTTCCGAAACGGAAAGCGCTGAGGTGGCTAACTTCACCGCTCCAAAGGAAGGCGATACCATCATTATAATGAACATCAAGGACTACGGCGAAGTCAGATTCCGCCTTTTCTCGGAATATGCCGAAAAAGGCTGCGAAAACTTCATCGAGCTGGCTAAGAAAGGCTATTACGACGGTCTTACCTTCCACCGTGTCATAAAGGACTTTATGATACAGGGCGGTGACCCCAACGGCAACGGCACAGGCGGTGAGTCTGTATGGGGCGGCAAGTTCGACGGCGGTACTGATCCCCACCTCATCCATGCGGCAGGCGCTCTCGCTTACGCAAACAGCGGTTCAACAGCTACCGACGGCAGCCAGTTCTACGTTGTAACAGGTGAAGTTTACTCGGAGGCTGACCTTAATGCCCTCGCAAGCAACGGCTATAACTTCACTGATGAGCAGAAAAAAATATATTCCACAGCAGGCGGCGCACCGTGGCTTGACGGAAGCTATACAGTTTTCGGTCAGGTAATTGACGGTCTTGATGTTATTTTCAGGATACAGGAGACTGCTACGGGTGCTAACGATATGCCTGAGAAGGATGTTATCATAGAATCCGTAAAGGTCGGCGAGTACAAGGGCGAGGAAATTCGCTGGTACATCTCCGATTATGACTACGAACCTGCAACTGAGGCTGAAACAGAAGCAACTACTCAGATGCAGAACGTTGACGCTGAGAACTTCACAGCTCCAAAGGAGGGCGAGACCATCGTCACCATGAAGCTGGAGGGCTACGATCAGCCCGTTAAGTTCAAGCTGTTCCCCGAATATGCCGACAAGGGCGTTGAGAACTTCATAGAGCTTGCTAAGAGCGGCTACTATAACGGTCTCACCTTCCACCGTGTCATTGAGGACTTCATGATACAGGGCGGCGATCCCGAGGGCAACGGAATGGGCGGAGAGTCCACTTGGGGCGGCTCATTCGACGGCGGCACTGACCCACACCTCATCCATGCGGCAGGCGCTCTCGCTTACGCAAACAGCGGTTCAACTGCTACCAACGGCAGTCAGTTCTACATCGTAACAGGTGAGGTATACACCGAGGAGGAGATCGACGAGCTTCAGAGCTACGGCTACGGTCTCAATGATTCACAGATAGAAATTTATTCCACAGCAGGCGGAGTTCCGTGGCTTGACGGCGGCTATACAGTCTTTGGTCAGGTGTTCGACGGTCTCGACGTTGTGTTCGATGTTCAGAAAGTGGATACTGACGACAACGACAAGCCTACTAAGGATGTTATAATAGAATCCATGACAGTTGAGGAATACGGCGGCGAGCCCGTAAGATTCTTCATCTCAGACTATGACGGAGCAGCTTCTTCCGAAACAGAGGAAAGCTCCGAGGACGAAACCGAGGAAGAAACTACTTCCGAAGAGGAGACAACAACAACAGAATCCAGCACTGATCCTGAACAGGAAACTACTACAGCCGAAGAATAAGGCAAGAGAATCAGCACGAAATGTGCCTATGACCCGTGATATGCACGGTGAACAAAAGAAAGAACTCAGGCTAAAAAAAGATAGCGTGCCTGACATTTTAAGGAGAGAAATCATTTGGATAAGTTTGTTATCAAAGGCGGACGCCGCCTTACAGGAGAAGTTGTGATAAGCGGTGCTAAAAATGCCGCAGTTGCTATCCTTCCAGCAGTTATCCTTTCGGATGAACCCTGCATTATTGAAAATGTTCCGTCTATCAGTGATGTTACTATCAGTCTCCGTATCCTCAAGGAAATGGGCGCTGAGGTGACCTGTGTGGGTCACGACGCTTACAGGATAGACCCTACCACTATCGACAAATTCTGTGTCCCCTACGAGACAGCCCGCAAGATGAGAGCTTCTTATTACTTCCTCGGCGCACTGCTGGGTAAGTTCAATAAGGCAAGAGTTTCCATGCCGGGCGGATGTCCTTTAGGCGACAGACCTATCGACCAGCACTTAAAGGCTTTCTGCGCTCTCGGTGCAGATTACAGCCTCAGTCAGGGCATGGTCGATCTTACCGCTGAAAAGCTCAGCGGAAACCAGATCTTCTTCGACGTTGTAACAGTCGGCGCTACTATGAACGCTATGCTGGCTGCTGTCAAGGCAGAGGGTCTGACAGTTATCGAAAACGCAGCTAAAGAGCCTCACATCGTTGATCTTGCTAACTTCCTAAATTCTATGGGCGCTAACATCATGGGCGCAGGTACTGACGTTATCAAGATCAGAGGTGTCGAGCACCTCCACGGCACTACCTATTCCGTTATCCCCGACCAGATCGAGGCAGGTACTTTCATGGTGGCAATTGCCGCTACAAAGGGTGACGCTGTTATCAAGAACGTTATCCCCAAGCACCTTGAATCCATCACAAAAAAGCTGGAAAAGATCGGCGTGAACATCGAGCAGTTCGATGACAGCGTGAGAGTATGGGTAGACGGTCCGCTGGTAAAGACCAACGTAAAGACCGCTCCTCACCCGGGCTTCCCGACAGATATGCAGTCACAGATCGCAACTCTGCTCACACTTGCAGAGGGGACAAGCATCATCACTGAGAATATCTGGGAGCAGCGTTTCCGCTATGTGGACGAGCTGAGAAGAATGGGCGCTGATATCACAGTAAACGGCAAGGTAGCTCTTATCGAGGGCACAGGCAAGCTCATGGGCGCACCCGTAAAGGCTTGCGACCTGAGAGCAGGTGCAGCACTTATCATTGCAGGACTGGCAGCAAGCGGCATAACCGAGATCGAGGATATATTTCATATTGAGAGAGGTTATGATTGCATGGAGGGTAAGCTCCGTGCACTGGGCGCTGATATTGAGAAGGTCAGCTTTCCTGATAAGGCAGAGGAAAAGAGCGAGAGTGCTGAGGAAGATAAGAATAAGGCAGCATCATAACAAAAACCCGTGGGAGACCACGGGTTTTTTAATAAATAGAAAAGAAAAAAATAATAAAGCGGCGAATCCGCATAACACCGGGAGTCCTGAGGGTTCACAACCCTTTGGCGGAGGGTGGTCGAGGGGGGCAGCGCCCCCCTAAGCAGCAGCAAAGCAAGCGCAGCTATGCTTTGCGGACGGGTAAATGCAAGTAACGGTCAAGCCGTATTTAGTAGGAGGTTACTCCCATCGGCTTGACCGTTATTTCTTATGGAGCGTCCGTAAGACGTGGCTTTGCCCGTCTTACTACTGCTTAGGAGGGCTCTGCCCTCCTCGTTCACCTCCCGCAAGGGAGATCACATCCCCCTTGACCCCGGTATATTGCGGCTTCGCCGCTTTTTT
>JAFVBU010000096.1 GCA_017479805.1 Ruminococcus sp. | reverse complement strand
TTTCCTCGGATGAGTATGACATGATGGTGGAGAAGATGGAAGCGGAAATGCCTGATTACAGCGCTCAGCTCATTCCTCAGAAGTCGGAGGAGGAGGTACAGCGTGAACAGATACAGTCCTCCATCCCCACTCAGGCACTGGATATAACTGCCCTCAACAAGGACTTCGACAGCGAATCAGCGGAGATAATCAAGGGCAGGGCTATCCGTGAGACACCTGTGAATATCTGTGACGCTCTGCAAAGACTGGGCGAAAAGCTGACCGTTGTGGGAGATGTTTTCGCATCGGAGATAAAGGAGCTGCGAAACGAAAAATGTGTAGCTACATTCGATATCACCGACTACAGCGGTTCCCTTATGATAAAGATATTCGGCACTGTCAAGGAGATAGAGGATATGAAGCTGTCCTCTGTCAAGAACGGCGCAACTCTCCTTGTTTCGGGAAAGATAGACTATGACCAGTATGCACGTGATATCGTCATTTCTGCAAATTCTCTCATCAAGGTGAAGCGTATCCCGAAGATGGACAATTATCCCGAAAAGCGTGTGGAGCTCCACTGTCATACCAATATGTCCGCTATGGATGCTGTTACCGACCCTGTCACACTCATAAACCGTGCTGCAAGCTGGGGTCACCCTGCTATGGCGATAACCGACCACGGCAACGTTCAGGCTTTCCCCGACTGTATGTACAATATGCCTAAGGACTTCAAGGTGATCTATGGCATGGAGGCTTACGTTGTCAACGATGTTGAGCGTGATATGGTCATTTTCGGTGACGATGACCGCAGCTTTGACGACGAGATAATCATTTTCGACGTTGAGACTACGGGACTGAACTTCCGCTCCGACCGCCTTACCGAGATAGGCGCTGTCAAGCTGAAAAATTTGCAGGTGGTGGACAGCTTCAACACTAAGGTCAACCCCGAAAAGCCCATCCCCGAGAAGATAACCGAGCTTACAGGCATAAGCGATGCCGATGTCAGGGACGCACCGAAAGAAGCCGAGGCTCTCAGGATGTTCATGGACTTCTGCGGCGACAAGCCCGTACTGGTGGCGCACAATGCTCGCTACGACACCAACATGATAAATCAGGTCTGCAAGCGGCAGAATATCACCTTTGATTATACATGGATAGACACCCTTGTTATGTGTCAGTCCATGCTCCCCGAAATGGGACGGCACAGGCTGAATATGGTGGCGAAACAGCTTAAATTAGGCAAATTCGACCATCACCGTGCCTCGGACGACGCTCTCATGCTGGCGAAGATTTACATTGAGCTTGCAGGCAGGCTGAAAAACGACCGTGGCTTAAAGTCCATCAGTGAGCTGAACAAGCTCGCCTATGAGATAGAGACAAAAAAGCTGAAAAGCTACCACCACATTATTCTCGTCCGCAATCAGGAGGGACTGAAAAACCTCTACAGACTGGTATCCGTCAGCAACCTTGAATACTTCTACAAGAAGCCGCTTATACCTAAGTCCGTTCTGCAAAAGCACCGTGAGGGACTTATTTTCGGCAGCGCCTGTGAGGCAGGCGAGCTGTTTCAGGCTATAATAAATCTGCGTGACGAGGAATACATCGAGAATATCGCTAAGTTTTACGATTATCTGGAAATACAGCCCATCGGCAACAATGAGTTCATGGTGCGTGACGGCGTGGCTGAGAATAACGAGGAGCTTATGCAGCTCAACCGTGAGATAGTCCAACTGGGCGAAAAGCTGGATATACCCGTCTGCGCTACCTGTGACGTTCACTTCATCGACCCCAAGGACGGCATTTACCGAAAGATAATCCTCGCTTCAATGGGCTTCAAGGATGCCGAAAATCAGGCGCCGCTCTATCTGAGGACTACCGAGGAGATGCTGAAAGAATTCGCTTATCTGGGCGAGGAAAAGGCTAAGGAGATAGTCATAAAGAACACCAACGATATCGCCGACCAGATAGAAGTGGTGCGCCCCATCCCAAAGGGCACGTTCACTCCCACCATCGACGGTGCGGAGGAGGAGCTGGTCAGGATAACCCACGAAAAGGCGTTCTCCATCTACGGCGATCCGCTTCCCGAGATAGTTGACAAGCGCCTTGACAGAGAGCTTTCGTCAATTATCAAGCACGGCTTCTCTGTGCTGTACATCATCGCACAGAAGCTGGTGTGGAACTCCGTTGAGAACGGCTACCTTGTAGGCTCACGTGGTTCTGTAGGCTCGTCATTCGTGGCTTCAATGGCTGGTATTTCGGAGGTAAACCCTCTGCCGCCCCATTATATCTGCCCCAAGTGCAAGCACAGCGAGTTCCTGCTGGACGGTAAGTACGGCTCGGGCTTTGACCTGCCGCCAAAAAGCTGTCCCGACTGCGGAACGGATATGCTTCGTGACGGACACGATATCCCCTTCGAGACCTTCCTGGGCTTCGACGGCGACAAAGCTCCTGATATCGACCTTAACTTCTCCGATGAGTACCAGTTCTGGGCTCACCGATATACCGAGAAATTATTCGGCAAGGCTAACGTTTTCAAGGCTGGAACTATATCTGTTGTGGCTGAAAAGACCGCTTACGGCTATGTTAAGAAGTATTGCGAGGAAAACGGCATAACCCTCAACAATGCGGAGCTGACAAGGCTTGCCATAGGCTGTACGGGCATCAAGAGGACTACGGGTCAGCACCCGGGAGGAATGGTCGTTGTGCCGTCGGACTACGATGTTTACGACTTCACCCCCGTTCAGCACCCTGCCGATACGGCGGACTCGGAGATAATTACCACTCATTTCACGTTCAACTCCCTGCACGATACCATCCTCAAGCTCGACGAGCTGGGACACGTTGTTCCGACCCTTTACAAGCACCTTGAAGATCTGACAGGCATAAAGATAAAGGACGTTCCCACCTCAGACCCCGACGTTATACGTATGTGCACCAACTGCGATGTTCTGGGAGTTACACCCGAGGAGATATACTGCAAGACGGGAAGTCTGGGCATACCCGAAATGGGTACGGGCTTCACCATACAGATGCTTCTGGACGCAAAGCCCACCAAGTTCAGCGACTTCTTGCAGATATCGGGACTTTCTCACGGTACGGACGTTTGGCTGGGCAATGCGAAAGACCTCATCGACAACAACGTGTGCACCATATCCGACGTTATCGGAACTCGTGACAGTATCATGACATACCTGATATACAAGGGCGTTGACAATAAAATGGCGTTCCAGATAATGGAGTGGACACGTAAGGGCAAAGCGCCGAAGCAGTTCACCCCTGAGATAATACAGATGCTCCGTGACCACGATGTCCCCGAATGGTACATAGAGAGCTGTCTGAAAATAAAGTATATGTTCCCGAAAGCTCATGCGGCGGCTTACGTTATTGCGGCTATCAAGCTGGGCTGGTTCAAGCTGCACCGTCCGCTGGAATACTACGCTACCTATTTTTCAGTGCGTGGCGAGGACTTTGACGCAGAGCTTGCAGTCAAGGGCATAAAGGCGGTAAGGGCTAAGATAGAGGAGCTTAAAGCTCTCGGAAACGACCGAAGCAATAAGGAAAGCGCACTTTATGATATCCTGCTCATCACCAACGAGATGATGTCACGTGGCTACGAATTCCTGCCCATCGACCTTTTCAAGTCCCATGCAAAGGACTATCTTGTTGAGGACGGCAAGCTGAGGATACCGTTCTCGGCTATGTCGGGCGTGGGAGACAACGCTGCTATGGGCATTTATGAAGCTGTTCAGAAGGGCGGATTCATGTCCATCGAGGAATTCCAGCAGGAAAGCGGTGCGTCAAAAACTACAATAGATATGTTGAAAACCATAGGAGCATTTGGCGATTTACCAGAATCTACACAGATGTCGTTCTTTTAACTTGACTTTTTTATAGTAATATGTTATCATATTACTATGTTAGCAGACTAAAGTGTTTTTCTAATGCATAATTAAGAATTCATAATTCATAATTAAGGTGTTCTCTTCGCTCAGATATCACAGTACAGACCACTTATGCATTATGAATTATGCAGTATGAATTGCTCAGGAGTTTTCTTCCTCGTACTTCTTAATGAAAGCAACGAGCTTTTCTACGC
>JAFVBU010000095.1 GCA_017479805.1 Ruminococcus sp. | reverse complement strand
GGGGTCAAGGGGGATGTTATCTCCCTTGCAGGGGGTGAACGAGGGGGACAGCGTCCCCCTAACAAAGCAGTCAGTCCAGCGTAGCTTGGACTGACGGACGTGAAAATGCAAATAACGGTCAAGCCGATGATAGTACAGGTTACTAAATTCGGCTTGACCGTTAATTCTTATGTAGCGTCCGTAAGACGTGGCTTTGCCCGTCTTACTGCTTTGTTAGGGAGGCTCTGCCTCCCTCGACCACCCTCTGCCAAAGGGAATATATTCCCTCTGGACTCCCGGTGTTATGCGGCTTCGCCGCTTTTTTTATTTTTTATTTTTTATAAATCTGTCCACTACATCCTTGCACATATCATAAAGCTCATCTATATCATATGTCTCCCCCGACGGCATTTCCTCATACTGCATCCTCTCAGATCCATCCTCCGTCAGCTTCATTCCCAAAGGATATATACCCTGTTTACCCTCAGCATCAACATATACACTGTATGTAGTAGCAAGATCGGACACAACAAAGAAATAATCAGTGCCCTCGCCTACCTCGTTATGCTCTGCGAAATGCTTCTTGAATACCTCTAAATCAAAGCCGTCGGGAATGAGATAATTCTTTGTCTCGTCACGTGCAATAATGTACGTACCCTCTATATCATAGCCCTCGCTCTTCATATCCTCAAGAGCCTGAGTTGCCGCATACGCTACCTCGGAAGCCACTCCGTCCCTTTCGTTCTGCGCTGTGGTCTCCAGATAGGTCACAACTGTCATATCTATCTTCCAGTCGCTGTCCTTAGTGCGGAAAATTATCATTTCCTGCGCCTTTTCCTCGTCGTCAATACTTATATTTGCCGTAACAAGATATGCTTCCTCATACTCCTGCTTTTCCCACTCGGTATCGGTCATCTTTGAGTATTCATCAGTTATCTTCTGGATATCAAGTCCCTTGTCACCGCCGTTCTGAGCAATAAGCTCCTTTACCGCATGAACTCTGCCGTACAGCTCGTCAAGCAGTTCATAGCCGTTTTCGGGAACAGCCTTTACGTCGTCGATGCTGTTCAGGGTGAGGGTATGACCGCTGTACGCCTTTTTGTAGGTGCTCATCATATTTTCAAGGGCTTCAGCAGCAGTAGCGCCGTCCTTGCCGAAGCTGGACATTACCGCAGCCGCTTCAAAGTCGTCCTTGTCATACTGGTAAATGAGCGTAGTTTCCATGTCACCGCTGTTTATAGCGGAAAAATATTTATTTATAAGCTCATTGGCTTTTTTCTCGCCTTCTGCCTTATCGAAAACGACCTCTGTGCTTACCTGAGAAACAGAGACATCCGAAGCAGTATCCGACGAACTATCCGCTGTTTTATCCTTGCAGGCGGTAAATGAACAAATTGTAAGAATTGCCGCAGTAAGGGCGGCTATATGCTTTTTCATGACTATTCTCCTGTATATCCGAAATTTTCTGCATTTTCCATGCAGAATAATTATACCACCGCATTGGGACAATGTCAAGGTGTTAGTTTATGAGTGTATTAGTGAGTGTATTAGTGTATTAGTGTATAAGTGATTAGTTTTTAGGCAGCAGGATTTGTAGGGGACGGCGTCCTCGACGTCCCGTGGGTAACGTACAAATACGGAGAAAACATTGTGTAGGGGCGCCCTTTGGGCGCCCGCTCGGCGGTCAAGCTGACGTCAGCTTGCGAACTTTCGGCAAAGCCGTGCTGTTATACCGTGCCTTGCTGACCACCAGTGTCAGGATAGCTATTACCGCTGCAAATGCGGCTTCTATTGCCAGATACTGTGCGAACTGTGTGCCGCTGTATACCTCAGTGCCGTCAAGCATCATGTTTGCCTTGATGTACCAGTACGCAGGGAGGAAGCGAGCCGCTGACAGTATGCCCTTGCTCAGAAGCTCCTGTTCTACGAATACTCCGCAGGTGAAGCTCATGCCGAGACTGATTATCTGATTGACAAAGCTAATAATATTTACATTTGTTATGAATGTTGAGAGAAATACTGCTATGGATGCGGCTACCATTGAATATATGAAGCTGTTGAGCACTGCCAGCCATGCCTTGCCGCTGAATATCCCCCCGTAAATTATCATTGCCGCTATCATGAATATTATCCATACTCCCACCACGAACAGCGCACTTCCGAGGAATACCTGCTTTGTGTAGGATGATGGGCGGAGACTTGAACAGTTGGTGCGGAAGCGTACTTCCTTTTTGTTCATTATCATAAGGATGGGGCAGAGAGTGCCGATTATCGATGCTGTGAGGATATAGGGAAGAATGCGGAAATATGAGAAGAAATGGTCGGGGTTCTTGTCATTGGCATCGTCCTTGAAGCTGACTGCGTTTACATCGGCATCTGTCATAAGTGCATCCTGTGCCGAGCGTGAAGCGCTGAGAGTATCAGCACCGCCCTCAACATAAGCCGAAACTGCCGAGAAATAGCTGTTTATATCCTGATCGAGAAGCATATTCTTTGTGGTCTCATGCATATGCTGTGAGTCGATTATGCCGTTTATCTCGCCCTTTGCCAGCTTGTCGGAAAAGCCCTTGTTTATGGTGATTATGCGGTCAACGGTAAAATAGTACAGCGCATTCATAAGGACTTCCTCGTCATTCTCCAGAGACTTCAATGTGTACTTTTCGCCCAGATAATCGCTGAAAGCCCTGCTTTCGGGGGAATCATCCTCATCGAAGATACAGAGGGCAATGCTTGATTTGCACTCCTCCGAGAACATTTCCTTTACCGAGCCCGAATTGCTTTGAGTTGTTGCCATCGGGATGACGATACCGAGAAATATTCCGATATATATTATAGCGTAGGACATCTTCTTTTTCAGCACTTTCATAAAAGCCTTAAAGACTTGCATACTTCTTCCTCCTTGTAACGAGAATGCCTGCGGCGGTACAGAATACCGATATAGCCAGCATTGTGAGTATCTTTGAGATAAAGTGTGAACGGTCGCTGTACATATCAAGACAGAACAGCGAATCGGTGATAACGGTGGCAGGGTTTATCTTGTTCAGTATCGGGATGTGCTCTGTGATAACGCCCTGTATCTGTCCCATCATAAGACCGCTGAGGAAGCATGAGAGCATTGATACTGCCATAGTTATGCCTGTCTTGACCTCAATGCTGAAACGGTTCAGCGAGCCAAAGAGGAATCCGATGGAAACTCCGAGTATACCGCCGATAATAGCCGATAAGTAAACGAGGGGCAGATTCTTGCCGAAGTCTATTTTCAGCACGAAATGGATGAACGTAACGCACAGGAGCATACAAACCGACTGCATCATATAGCTTCCCAGAAGGCTTGCGAAAAGTCCCGTTGATTTCGGTGTTGGGGAGCAGTTCTTTCTTGCGCCGAGAGCGGAGAGATTAGCCTGATTCTGTACGGTTATATGCAGTCCCGTAACAGAGCCGAACATTCCCACCATAGCGATGAGGTTGTAGAAATACTGGGTATAAACATCGGTATTTCCGCTGGTAACGGGTATCTCATTGCAGGCTGAAACGTCCTCTGAGAGCTTTTCGATGACTGCCTGCAATTTAGTCGGGTCTTTCTCGGCAGTATCCCTGATTATCTTCTCGTTTATGCCGTACTGCTCCACAAAGGATTTCAGCACCACCTGAGATATTTTCTGCTCGGTAACGGAGAGGGACAGCTTTTCGCCGACGTAGATAATGCCCTTTGCCTTGCCGTCCTTCAGCATTTGCTTTGCAGTCTCCTCATCGGTGTAGGTGACTTTAAGAAGCGGCTCGTCGGCTTCTTCGATGGAATCTATCACCTGACGGAAAACAGCGTTCTCCGAGGTCTCGACTACCGCTGTAGGGATGGAGCTGAACAGCACATCCTTTTCATAAACGTCACCGAAAGCCATTTTGAACAGTGTGCCTAATATCATGGGGAAAACCATGAGCCAGAACAGAAATGTCTTTACACGTGAGGTGGATAATATCTCATATTTGAAGTTGTGGAAAAACATATTATTCCTCCTTGTCCCTGAGAGCCGTACCCGTTATTTCGAGGAAAACGTCGTTGAGGGTAGGCAGCTCGCTGTAAACTCTGCCGAAAGCGGTGTCGTGCTTTTGCAGTACATCAAGTATGCGTATGAGATTATGCTTGCCGCCCGAGCAGTAAACCGTCAGCTTTTCGCCGTCGTACTGAACGTCGTAAACGTGTTCGAGAGCGGATATTTCGTTCCTGATACTGTCATCAAGCCCGAGGACTTCGATGTTGACAGTTTCGGTATTGCGTATCATGCGTTTCAGCTCATCCTTAGTGCCCTCGGCAATTTTCTTGCCCTTGTCCATAATGGCGATACGTGTGCATATCTGCTCCACTTCCTCCATGTAGTGAGAGGTGTAGATAACAGTAGCGCCGTTCTTGTTAAGCTCCTGGATTCCCTCAAGTATCTTGTTTCTGCTCTGTGGGTCAACTGCAACTGTCGGTTCATCGAGGATAATGAGCTTAGGCTTGTGAGCGATACCGCAGGCAATATTCAGACGGCGGAGAAGTCCGCCCGAGAGCTTTTTGGGGTAGAATTTGCGGAAATCCTCAAGTCCCACAAATTTTATCGCATCCTCAACGTACTGCTTTCTCTGCTCCTTGTCGGTGATATACAGACCGCAGAAGTAGTCGACATTCTCATACACGGTCAGCTCCTCGAAAACCGCCACATTCTGCATGATAATGCCTATCTCTTTTTTGATGTCGTAGGCGGTGGGAGTCATATTCCTGCCGAATATCTCTATCTCGCCCTTATCGAAAGCGAGGAGAGAGAGCAGGCAGTTGATAGTGGTGGTCTTGCCCGAGCCGTTCGGACCGAGGAGACCGAATATTTCGCCTTCCTTTATTTCAAGGCTGAAATGGTCGAGGGCGATAAGCTCACCGTATCTTTTCACCAGATTATTTATTTTTACAACTGCGTCAGCCATTTTGCTGTACCTCCTTTGGTTTAGAACAAGTTCTTATGTATCCATTATACACCATAAAAACCCAAAGCGGTAGTGTCCCCTGTCAGCATTTCCACATGACAAATGTCACAAGCTGGCGTCAGCTCAACCACGTTCACGCTTCGCTCGTAAACTCGCTTACTCTCTGCCGAGCTGACGCCAGCTCGACCGCACTCACGCTCCCACTCGCAAGCTCGTTCACTCTCTGCGAGACTTTTATTCTGCTTTCGCTCGCTGTTATTGCATTCGGGGCGGTGGTGTTGGGGCAAGCTGGCGTCAGCTCAACCACACTCACGCTTCGCTCGCAAGCTCGTTCACTCTCTGCGAGACTTTTATTCTGCTTTCGCTCGCTGTTATTAAATTCGGGGCGGTGACGTAGGGATAAATTGGTATCAGATGTAGGGGCGCTTTCCGAGCGCCCGTCGTTGGTCGTATTGTTATCCTCGGGACGTCGAGGACGCCGTCCCCTACAATCGGTAACTGCAAATTTGGGGTATCCCGTGGGTCACAATGAAATTTGCGGTTACTTTCTGTAGGGGCGGATATCATCCGCCCGTCACGCTGAAATTAACTTGCCCCCCATCGTAGGGAACGCCGCTCCCCCTACAAATTTTTATCCGTATTTGCATTGTTTCCCCGAGGACGACCAAAGGGCGCCCCTACACGGCAAGTTTATGGATTACTGACGGGCGCTCGGAAAGCGCCCCTACATTCTCAATTCTCCATTCTCAATTCCCGACACCTAAAAACAACTATATGTCATAAACAGGAACATAATAGCACATATCACTATATGGAATGTGTACAAAAATATTCTCGAACGGGTGACATTATTAATTGACGGAGTACAAATAATATGTTATCATTTATATAGTAATGTTCGTTAATACAGAGATCGGGGGTATTAAAATGAAAGAGGTAATAAAAAGGTCGGCTGCCGCTGTTTCGGCTTTTCTCATCTGTCTGGGCATGAACGGCACTTTGCTGTCGGCTCGTACAAGCAAGACCTATGCGGCGGCTTCGGCTTCACGTGTAAGGGTGGATATCAACCGCAATGACGGACGCTCGGCACTGTGGTCGCCCTATGCCGAAAACTGGAACTTCACAGGCGATGCCTACAAGCTGAACGGTATCACTTTCAAGCTCAGCAGCGGCGGTTCTGTCGGTTCGGGCATAGACTGCACCAATAACAAGAAGCTCCAGAAATACGACGGTTCTACGCCGTATCTCACCGCTGACGGTGTCCGTGTCAAGGACGGCGACAAGGGCGGTATCATCAAACTGGAAATATCGGGACTTTCCGCAGGCAAGCACTCATTCACAGGCTGGCACAGCTGTCTTGACGGAGTTACAGCAAGTACGCTGAAACTCACCGTGAACGGCAAGACGGCAATGAGCGGCATAAAGTGTCCGTCCAACATCACAAACAGCAGCGATGCAGGAATGTCCTACGCCGAATTTGACGTAACATCGGGACAAACTGTGACTATACTCATTCAGGGCGAGGGCAACCAGTCCTACAACAACGCATGGCTGAACGCCTTTGAGATAGACGGCGCAAGCCCTGTTGACTCCATATCAAAAATAAGTCCCGAGGACGGTATTCTGCACCACAACATCGAGGACGGTCTGAACTGGACGGCAGGAAAAGGCGCTTCTTCCCATGATGTTTACATCGGCACCGACCTGAACAGCGTATTCAATGCGAACAAGTCCTCTCCCGAGTACAAGGGAACTGTCACCAAGCCGCATTTCGACCTTGACAGCAGCTATTCCTCCATTCCCACCTATTACTGGCGAGTTGACGAGGTAAGCAGCAGCGGAACGGTCAAGGGAAGCGTCTATTCGTTCAAGGTCAACCGCCTTGCTTTCCCCACAGCCGAGGGCTACGGAAGATGGGCAAGAGGCGGCAGAGGCGGTCGTGTAGTCGAGGTCACCAATCTCAACGACAGCGGCGCAGGCTCTCTCCGTCAGGCGCTTGAAGTGGAAAAGGGCGCAAGAACGGTAGTTTTCCGTGTTGGCGGAGTTATAGCGCTGAAAAGCGTTCTCTGCATCCCCAGCGACGGCGGCGATGTTTATGTAGCAGGTCAGACTGCCCCGGGGGACGGAATAACTCTTATCAATTACGATTTCGGCGCAATGGGCGCTGAGGATGTAGTAATACGTGACATCCGTGTCCGTGTAGGCGATATGAACGGCTCATCTACGGGCGGTATGGGTGTTACAAGCTGTAACAATACCATCGTTGACCACTGCTCTATCTCATGGGCTACCGACGAGGGATTCAGCTCACGAAGCGCATCCAATATCACTTTCCAGTGGAATATCATAGGCGAGTCGCTTAACGAGTCGGTGCACTACAATGCCAACAACCGAAACGAGAAAGAGCCCCACTCCTTTGCGGCATCCATAAGCGGCAACAAGGGCAGCTTCCACCACAATCTGCTCATCGACTGCACAGGCAGAAACTGGTCACTGGCAGGCGGCATGGAACAGGACGCTGTTACCTACGGCGGAGCGCTGGATATCAGGAACAACGTAGTTTACAACTGGCGTGACAGGACTACGGACGGCGGTGTCCGCAGGCTGAATTTCGTCAATAATTATTACAAGGCAGGCTCGGTCAGCAATACAAATCTGCACGTTGTCTCAATGGACGGCAACGAGCTGAATACCTCGGATATGCAGAAAATGTACGTGTCGGGAAATATAATGATGGGCACCAACGGCAAGGCTATCCTCTCCGCAAACGACGATGCATGGGCAAAGGGCAAGGCTGTTTCGGGCGGAAAGAATTCAACGGTGAACGACGTAAAGAGCACATCGCCGTTTTTCGAGTCCTATGTCAACACCGACACTGCCGAGAATGCATATAAAAGGGTCATTGACAACACCTCGGGCGCAGGTGCTAATGTGCCGAAGCTGGACTATATCGACAGCCGCTACCACAAAGAAGTCTCAACGGGAACATACACCTACAAGGGCAGCGTTGACGGTCTGACAGGCATAATCGACAGCCAGAAGGACGCAGGAGGATATCCCGATAATTCCAAGTTCAAGGGCGGCACAGCTCCTACAGATACAGACAAAGACGGTATTCCCGATCAGTGGGAGACTGCACACGGACTTGATCCGAAAAATAAAGCTGACGGTGCTATTGTGAGCCTTTCGGGGGATGATTATACAAATTTAGAGCTGTATCTGAACGAACTGGCAGGGGATAACGTTGACTTCAACGGCACTCCCGCACGTTCGGCATTCGAGACTATCGAGGCTGAGGACTATGACAGCGAGTCGGGCACAAAGGTCGAAAACGGCACTCATGCTGCATATATTGAGAACGGCGACTACATAGCTTTCAATAAGCTGGACATGGCAGAGGGCGCAAAGAGCTTCACCGCAAAGGTGACGGGCAACGCTTCACAGATAGCGATATACGCTGATTCCCTCAGCGGTGAACCTGCGGCAGTCCTTGATTTTAACGGAACTCCCTCATGGAACGACTGGGAGAGCGTTTCGTGGAACATCCCGACGCTGACGGGTGTACACGATATCTTCCTTGAATTCAGAGGCGGAAGCGGATATCTGCTGAATATAGACAATTTCAGCTTCGGAAAGGACAGCGTTCCCATGAACGGCAGGCTGATAAAGGGACTTACCGTGCTTGACAAGGAACGTGCGTCTGGCTGGAATATCGTGCCACAGGCTGCTGAAAACGGCGCTGTATTCTGTGACAGAGACTTCACGCTGACAGAGCTTCCCGAAAAGCTGAAAGGTGCAGAACAGGTGCTTACAGCCTGCGATTCAAAGAATTACACCGACGACACAGCAGAGTTCACAGCGGCTGAAAGCTTCACACTGTATATCGGACTTGACAGCCGTGTGGAGAATGTCCCTGCATGGATGAGCGGCTTCACAAAGACCGATATGACGTTCAAGTCCTCCAATGATGTGACCTTTGAGGTGTACAGCATGGCTCTGGAAAAGGGAAAGAAGTTCACCCTCGGCTCAAACGGACAAAGCGCATACTGCGTGAATTATACGGTATTTGCGGCGGCTGACGTCAAAGGCGACGTAAACGCAGACGGCAAGCTGACCTCCGCAGACCTTGTGATGATGCAGAAATTCCTCCACGGACAAGGCACACTCACCGACTGTCAGGCAGGCGACCTGTGCAGCGACGGAGTAATAGACGTATTCGACCTGTGCCGTATGAGGCAGATAATTTCGGAATAAATAAGATATACTCGGCGTTGCAGCAAAATATACAAAAAATGCGCCGTAGAAATTTCAAAGAACAAGGAAAACTTTTGAAAGCATACTGACGTATGGTGAAAAAGTTTGACGCAGTTATTTGGAATTTAGACAAGCATTTATGGATATTTTGCTGTAGTGCCGAGTATAAAGCCGCTCAGATGGTGTCTGAGCGGCTTTTATACTGATC
>JAFVBU010000094.1 GCA_017479805.1 Ruminococcus sp. | reverse complement strand
CCATGCTTCACAGGCTGAACGTCTGCGGCAGGCAAGGCTTCAATTGCCTCCAAAGCCGCTGCTATGCCTGCGTCATACCCTTTGCTCCATTCATCGGTAGCATCACAGCCGCCGAGATTATGAATTGCTTCACACGCTTTCTGTTTATCCATGCTTTACTCCTTCCCGAACCTTATTGTCTGAACACTTCCGGTATTATCAAACTTGTCACGATATTCCTTGTATTTAACGTAGTTATCGCATACGCTTTTCACAAAGTCTTCTGAAGTAACGTCCCTTGTTGTTGCTTTGTGCAGACTGTATATCTGCTCTAAAACAAGCTCTGACATATCGCCGCCGTCCCCTATGCCTATGCACTGATAGTCACCGCTTCCATACTTTATCGCCATAGAAAAGGCTATATTTTTGTTAAGTATCAAGAATTTTGCTGTATCCAACCACTTTACAACTTCCTTGAATTTCTGCTTTACGTTCATTTCTTACTCCTTCCCGACCACCTCAGTGATCCTGTCGTATATCTCATTAGCCTTGTTGTTATCCTTGTAGTTAACGAATATCGCCGCCCTCAGCACTGGTCTTGTCTCACGCAGGATATCCTCCAACTTGTGGACGTAAGCCTGCACCTCGGGTTCGCTCATTTCTCTGTTATGTATGTTCATTGTTCGTCCTCCTCCAACGATTTTTCAAGGGTGCTTATCAGCAGGTCAAGATACTTGTCGAAAACCGCTTTCACCTTGCACAGGCTCTCGAATTTTTCAGGTGTCATTCTGTTCACCTCTCATTTCCGCTATAACCTGACTGATAGCAAGGTTGCCCTGCTGCGACATGAAGATCGACGCCTGTTCCATCGGCAGCCCCCGAAACCTGCGACATTATATCGACCAGATGAGTATACGCCATCACAAGCTCCTTGATGATGATACCCCTCTCGCCGTTGACGTCCGCCTCAATTTTTCCTTTGTTGATTTTGAATTCTATCATTCTTGTTCACGCTCCTTTACTTCTTCATTCAGCCATTCCATACGGCATTTATAGCAGTTGCCGTCATATCTTATACAACGATTCACATCAAATAAAGGACCGCAGGAATCAAGATACATAAGCAAGTCTATCAGTGCCATACGGCTGAGTTTTTCACGTTTCGTCATTCTTCTTCTCCTCCTAACATCCGCAAGTGTCGCCGCTCATCACTGGTCTGTCCGTAACAGCACACCTGCCGATGTACTTCTCCTTATCGGGGGTGTAGTGTCTGCATTCTTTGCAGGTCATAAGTCCACCTCCTCGCTTCTGATAATGGGGATATCGTTGCAGACAGGGCACTGCTTTGGCGGTTTCCCACGCTGGAGCGCACCGCAGTTTTTGCACCTGTACCATTTCACTCCGTCTCTGCCCTGAAAGAAAAAAACGAATTTCTCGTCCATTGCTCTCACCTCAGAATTTATTTATCAGGCACTTATACTTGTCCATGCTGTGGTCGATAGCAGCGACGTTGTCCTGTTCCATCCACTTTCTGGCGACGGCTTCGGCGTCGGTGAGCGGCTTGCCCTTTTCCACATACCAGCTTTCCACTCGCTGCAAATACTTTTCAGCATTCTCCTCCCCGTAATCGTAAATGAGCGCTTCGAGGGGAGAGCGTGAGGGGGCGGAGGGCGAGGGCGGAGAGGGTGGAGACTGACATACAGTATCAGTACCAGTATCAGTCACAATATCAGTCACAGTCACAATATCAGTATCAGTTACAGTATCAGTCACAGTATCAGTATCACTGGCTGAATTTGTCTTAAGATTTTTTAAGATTCTTAATTCGTCTGAATTTTCTGAAATTGTCTTACTCTCTTTACTTTTCTTATAATATTTTGCGTTAGTTTCTTTTCTCTTTTGGTACTTTTCACTATTGTTATCGATTTGACTTTTAAACACACTGAACATCAGTTTGAGAGGAAGTGAGTCTGCTTCAAATTCAACACCTTCACTGGCATAATGCACAATTCCTTTAAACAGTTTTCCACATTCCTCATCGGTGAGCATTTCCAATTCGTTTATCCTGTCACAGAAAACGATAAAACTTTTGCTTCCTGCCATTCCTACCACACTTTCATTTAAAACGGAACATCTCCATCGTCAAGCAACGCCTCAAAATCACTGAGGTCACCATAGTTCACCTGCTGTGTCTGCACACCCGTTGTCTGAGCCTGCTGGACGACGTTCTGAGCCGCCGCAGGGGTCGGGGCGGTATTGTTATACCCCGAATCATTGTCAGCCTTAGAACCGCAGAATTCGACGTTCTCCACGTAGACCTCGGTGGTGTAGTGGGTGACGTCCGAATGATTCCTGTCGGTATAGCTGCCTGTCCGCAGAGTGCCCTCAAGCGCTATCATTTTGCCCTTTGAAAAGTAGCGTGACACAAACTCCGCAGTCTGTCTCCATGCTGTGCAGGTGACGAAATCCGCCTGTCTTTCGCCGCTGTTCTTGTCCGCATATTTCCTGTTCACCGCAACGGTGAAGCGGCACGTTGATATGCCGCTCTGCGTCTGTTTAAGTTCGGGATCAGCCGTCAGCCGTCCCATCAGTATTACTTTGTTCATGATTCTTCCTCCGTATCAATTCAAAAATCAGCCGTTCAAAATCGAAGCGCTGTTTATCCGACAGTATCCGCTCGCCCAGCTTTTCCTTGTACCGCTCATACATGGGGCGTATTTTCGGGTGGTTTATGTTGATCTGATAGCCGTATTTGTTCGGCTTTGCGAATATGCTGTCATTCGGCTCGGAGTGAGCCGTTTTCAGCGCCTGATCGTATGGTATTTTTTTGCCCATAGCTACTTCCTCGGCGCAGTCTGCTTCTTGTAATTATGATAATACCAGAAAAAAACCTCCAGTATTTTCAGTGCCGAGCGGTTGTGATCGGGGACGAATTCAACGCTGAAGCTGTAGCGGTTGCCGCACTTCCATGCTTGCAGTGTGGAGTACACGGAAGCGCCGATATTCCGCACTTTCCGTCCCTGCTTTTCCGCCTGAGCCTCGGGTATCTCATAGCCTTTCAGGTGCTCCCAGCCCGAGCAGTTTTCAAGCAGAAATGTGCACTGTCTGGCGTTTCGGGAAATGGTGTCAAGCTCCTTTTCGATACGCTCACGGTCGGCTGTGATGTTGCCGTAGACCTCGTCGATATCGGCTTTGCGCTCAATGACGCAGGAGTGTGAAAAGTCCCTGCCGTCGGCGGTAAAGCTGTAGTCGCCGAAGTCCAGCTTCTGAGCAGTCCACATAATGCCGAGACTGCCTAAAACGTCGGTGATATGCTGATTTTTCTGCTCTCTGGTATCGATGAGGACGGTCACCTTTTTCATGAATTCCTTTTTCTCATTCGCACTCAACGTCGTACACCTCGAATTCTTCGTGATAGTTCACAGGCGCTGTCAGCACCTCCGTGAAGCGGCAGAACGGGCAGTCACCGCACCTCTGGGGCTGTAGTTTGCCCTCTTTTATCTGCTGAAAGCGTGGGGCAAGTCCGACCACTTCTTCAAGAGCACTGTCAAGATCGTCGTCGGGGATCCAGTAAACTTTCAGCTTCGGCTCGGGCTTTTCCTTGGTGATGGCGGCGATATAAAAAGGCAGCGTTTTTCCTGTGTTCTGGCGGACGATCTCACGGTATACCGCACCTTGTATGTCATATCCCCAATAGTAGATAAACGGCTGTTTTATGTGCTTTTCCTCGTTCCATATCGGCTTGAAGTCTCTGACGCATTTGAGGTCAACAAGGCACTCGTCGTGATAGCTGTCTATCTTTATTTTGAACGGCACGCCTGCGATCTCACCGACCATTATTTTCTGCTTTTCACCGCTCATAAACCTCATGAAAAGCTCGTCACGCTCCGCACGCTGTATCATGTAGTCGGCATGACGGTACTGCGCTTTCAGGTCGCCGCTTTTCGTGAAAATATCGGGGTGCTGAGCCTTGAAAATGTCCAGCGTGCCCTCAAAATGAGCGTCCACATAAGAGCCGATGAGCAGGGCGTCGGTGGTCTCCCTGCGGTATTCGCCGTGAAGCTCCGCAAGTGCGGAACTTTCACAGCGCAGGAAGTTCTTGAATTGTGAGCTTCCCATGTACTTTTTTTCGTTTTCGGGGGAGAAGTAGTTTTCGGATGTAAGGTCGTGTTCTATCATATTCCCCTCCATCAGTCGCAGGTGCTGCCCAGCTCGTACAGCACGTAAAAATCGCCGTTTTCCTCGTAGACCGTGCCGCCGTAGACACCGTAGCCGAATAATTCCGACACCGAAAAAACGTCCTCTCTGTCCTCTTTGGTCAGATAGCGCCCGTGGTTCAGTCCACGCTCATACTGTTCTTTTGTTATCTCACGTTTTGCCATTGCTTTCTGCCTCCTGTTCATCAAGTTTCCCACAAAGCCAGCGAATAACGTCGAGGTGCTCTGCGTAGGTGTCTTCGATGATTATTTTCAGTATTTTCTTTATCATTTCCACTTCATTCATACCTTGAATTCCTCCGTATTACCGCCGAACGGGTCGGGAGCTTTCTGCGGTCTTACGGGCTGAATGTCCTCGACCTCGCCCTCTACCGCAACTCCCATGAGAATTTCGGGGCAGTAGACTCTTGCGAAAAATGCCGCCGCCCTGTAAGCAAGCATCAGCTCGGGCATATTCAGCCACTTTTTGTTGGACGTCCAGCCCTCTGCCTTTGCCATTTTCATGGTGACCTCAGTACCCTCGATGACCTCGCCGTCGGGCTTGGTGACACGCACAAAGCAGCCCCGTGAATCAGTTCCACGCTCGCCTGTGTAGACGGGCTCTGCACTGCCGTATTTCGCCTTGATGAAGCTCATGCAAGCCTGTCCGCTCCACGCGGGCTTGCCCTTTACCACGTACAGCGACTGCATGACCATGAGCGGCGAAACTCCCATTCTGTCCGCCATGTCCAGCGCAATCGCACAGTCCTCGGTCTTGCCCTGATACTGCTGAGGGATGAGGTTCGACTGCGCTAAATACTGCGCCACCTTGAAGTTTTTGCGGAAGTTCTCGGCAAAGTTTCCGCTCGGCTTCACAGCCGCTTCGTTCATCCGCTCCTGCGCCATGAGGGCAGTTTCATTGTTTTCATTCATTTTTCAGCACCAGCTTTCTGTAATAAAATTCCAGTTCCTCCCGTCCCTGCGCCTTTTGCAGTATCTGCTCGGGCTGAACCTCGGGGTACGGGACTATCACGCCGTTTCGGTAGCATTCCTGTCGGCGGAGTATCTTGTTCAGCGCCGCAGAGATGTAGAACGCCAATTCCCATAGGGGGATGGCGTGGATGCAGTAATTTTCCATATTCATATGACCTCTCTCAGCTCCTTCATGGTGGTTATTTTTCTGCCGCACATTTCGGGGAGATTTGCCCTGACAAGAGCCTCTGCAAAGGGCGGCGGAACGGCGTTCCCACACCTTGCGATCTGCTTCGTGCGGCTGTACGAATTGCCTTTGTAGTCGTGGTCTATGATGTAATCATCGGGGAAGCCCTGCGCCCTGTAAAGCTCCCTCGGCTCAAGCATACGCAGTCCGATGTCGCTGATATAATAGGGGTCGCCGTTTATTTCCGGTATCAGCACCTCGTCGTCTGCAAGCCCGTATCCGCAGTATTTATTGAGCAGCTCCCTGACCTCAGACCAGTGTCCTAAGTCTGAATCGGGAGGATATCTCCGCAGGCTCGTTTTTACAAGTCCGCACCTGTCATGAGTGGTCACAGTTCCCAGCGGTGCGTCACAGGCAGAGCTGTTGTCGCCGCTGTAATACTTGACGATATGCGCCGCCGTCAGCCCGTACCTCGGGGAAGCGTCCACCGTCATTATCGGCTCGGTCAGCGCCTGTCCCCTGACTTCATGGCTCGATGTTTCGCTGTGATACTGGATGAGATACGGGATCGTGAGCGCCTGCTTCACCGTTGAAACAATGGTGCTCAGCGGCTCGTCAATGCTGTTGACTCTCGGTGACTGCCCCCTGCGCTCCCCATAGCCTGTGGGGACGATGAACGGCTTCTGCGCCCTCAGCGTGAACTTGTCCAGTCCTCTTGCTATCCGCCGCAGAGTATTCTCCGCAAGCGGTTTTTTTCGCCCGAATATAGACCTGCACGGTATGCTCCAGTCGATGCACTCCGCCGCCGTTCTGTACGGGAGAAGTCCCTCTCCGTGGGTAGGCTTTGGAAATACTATGGGTCTGCCGTCGCAGCGTGCAATGAGGAAAAATCGCTTTCTTATGGTCGGCGCTCCGAAGTCGCAGGCTTTCAGCTCCTGCCACTCCACATCGTAGCCGTGGCACCGCAGAGCATTGACAAAGCTGTTGAAGGTCTCGCCCGTTCTGTCCCTGTCGGGATAGCCGTCTTTCAGGGGACCCCATGTGACGAATTCGGGAACGTTTTCAAGGATGATCACCCTCGGGCGGACTGTCGCCGCCCAGCGAACGGCTATCCATGCAAGCCCACGGACGTTCCTGTCAACAGGCTTGCCGCCCTTTGCCCTTGAAAAATGCTTGCAGTCGGGACTGAGCCACATCAGCCCCACAGGATGCCCCTTGCATATCTTCACAGGGTCAACGTTCCACACCGATTCGCAGTAGTGCATGGTGTACGGGTGGTTGGTTTTGTGCATGAGAATGGCGTCGGGGTCGTGGTTTATGGCGATATCAACAGGTCGCCCTGCGGCAAGCTCTATCCCCGTCGATGCACCGCCTCCCCCTGCGAAATTATCCACGATGAGCTCAGTAAAAAAACTGTACTGTTTCATCTTGACTTTTCTCCTTTTCTGTGGTATTATTTTGGTGGTGTATTTTATATGTTTTTCTTCTGCCCTTGCGCTTGCGAGGGCTTTTTTATCGCCTGACATAGCTGTTGTCTTTTCTGACATAGCCAGTCTCCATTGCAACTTCTTCATGGAGGTCAGCCAGAAAGTTGACATAAATTTTGTTGTCGGGATCGGGAAGCTCGTCCTTGCTGCAATCGAGCAGAACAGCGAATTTGTAGCCGCTGTAGTGGGCGAAAAGCCAGTCATAGACCTCGCTGAACTTCCTCACGCCCGAGAAAACTATGCAGCTTCTTCCGTACTGATCTTCGTAATTTTCGTTGACTGTCATGTTCGTTTCCCCCTCATATCCGCCTGAGAACGTCCCACACAATGGCTTTGAAGCTGTCTCCGGTGACGTTTATCCTGCGCTTGTAGCCGTTATGCCATGTCACCGTAACTTCTTCCTCACCCACATCGGTGACGGTGTAGGAAATATCGGTAATATCCTTGTCTATCGCACGAACCAGAAATCGCAGTTCATGGCGCACAAAGCTGTCTTTTCTTTTCTGTTCATCGGTCATTTTCCCACGCTCCTTTGCATACTGCATTTATCTGTTGTGCTGTCGTAGTCACATCCTTTTCCGCCGTCAGTGTGGGTCGCAGGACATTCACTGCACAGCATGAGCCGTTTTCCGCAGTACGGGCAGAATGCGTGAAGTCCGTCTGCTTCAACATCCCAGAACAACCAGACCTCGTTATCACAGTGAGGGCACACTTCAATTACATGATTTCCCATCGCTGCACCTCCCCGTGCATATCCCATATTTTCTTGTGCAGGTCGGCTTTACGCATATCCAGAGCGTACTGCTGACGGTTTATCTCGGCTATTTCTGCACGGAGGACGTCAAGTGCGGAATCGACGGTTTTTGTGTCATTCGGGCGAGCGGAACTCGCCCCTACATCGGGAACGGGTGTTGGTTCGGGT
>JAFVBU010000093.1 GCA_017479805.1 Ruminococcus sp. | reverse complement strand
TATCCATAAATGCTTGTATAAATTCCAAATAACTGCGTCAAACTTTCTCACCATACGAAAGTATGCTTTCAAAAGTTTTCCTTGTTCTTTGAAATTTCTACGGCGCATTTTCTGTATATTTTGCTATAGCGCCGAGTATAACAAATACGGATAAAACAATGTAGGGGACGCCGCAAGTCTCAACGTAAGGCGTGGGACGTCGAGGACGCCGTCCCCTACAACCTAATACCTGACACATAAATACTGATCACTTATACACTAATACACTAATTGCATCTTGACATAATTAACAAAAAGGTGTATAATTTAGTTGTAGATTCTGTTGGAATTCGGGAGGTGCTTTATGACTGAATATTTGACCAACTATATGAATACCGTTGCCGAAAGACTGGCGAAATGCTCTGACAGGGACGAGCTGGAGGAGATACTTTCCGAGCACATGGACAAGATAGCCTTTATGCAGCATGAGCGTATCGTGCATTTCCTCGTCACCTTTATGTTTGCCATCGTGCTGTGCATATTCGTGGCTGTACTGCTTTTTATGAGCAGCTCGGGGAATCCTGCAATGATAGGAGTTCTCGCACTGGTGGTCATCGTTATGGTACTGGAGGGCTTCTACATCAAGCATTACTACTTCCTCGAAAACACCGTGCAGAAGATGTATAAGGTCTATGACGAGCTTCTCGCAAAGAAAAAGGCAATGGCAGGTGCAGGAAAATGAAGAAGAAAGAAATAGCCGAGCTTGCGGTAAAGGAGCTGGAAAAGCTCTATCCCGATGCTTCATGTACCCTTGACTATTCCGAGCCGTATCAGCTCATGTTTGCGGCAAGGCTTGCGGCACAGTGCACCGATGCGAGGGTGAACATCGTCACCAAGACCCTTTTCAAGAAATATCCCACATTGCAGGCTTTTGCCGATGCCGACCTTGAAGAACTGGAAAAGGACGTCAAGCCCTGCGGATTCTACCACACAAAGGCAAAGAGTCTCAAAGAGATGGCAGGGCAGCTTATAAACGATTTCGGCGGAAAAGTCCCCGATACTATGGAGGAGCTGCTGACCCTTTCGGGAATAGGCAGAAAGACCGCAAATCTCATGCTGGGCGATGTTTTCGGCAAGCCTGCGGTGGTCACCGATACCCACTGCATACGCATAACGGGCAGACTGGGGCTGACGGCTAATACCGAGCCTGCAAAGGTAGAGAAAGACCTTGTGAAGCTGATTCCTCCCGAGGTGTCCTCGGACTTCTGCCACCGAACCGTGGAGTTCGGACGGGATATCTGCAAAGCCCGTAAGCCAAAATGCGGAGAATGTACGCTTAGCTATTTTTGCAAATATTATCAGAAGTCAGAAAATCAGAAAGCAGTTAACAGAAAGTAGAAAGTAGTAGGGGTGGCGTTCCGCCGCCCGTTAGTTCCTATGCAAATGCGGTTAGAATATTGTAGGGGCGAGTTCCGCTCGCCCGTTGGTAACAATAAAATTTACGGCAACAATATGTAGGGGCGCCCATCGGGCGTCCGCAGGGTACAATGCAAATAACATGAACCCAATGTAGGGGACGGCGTCCTCGACGTCCCGTGCCTTACGCATAAAACCTGCCGTGTAAGGGCGCCCTTTGGGCGTCCTCGGGGGATAATACAGAGCGGCTGCTATGATGGCTTTTGAGGGCTGCCAAAGGCAGCCCCTACAAATCGTAACCGAAAGTTCTTATGTAGCCTAAGGGAGCCCGAGGGCGGGCTCCCCTACAAACCAAGTTCATATATTAAAAAAGGAGAAACATGATATGTTATTCGATTTCAAACTTGAGACCCCGTCGGAGGGACTTGTGGATATAACTAATGAGGTCAGCGAGGCTGTCAAGGAGAGCGGCGTTTATGAGGGAATATGCGTGATATACTGTCCCCATACCACTGCCGCTGTCACCATCAACGAAAATGCCGACCCCGATGTAAAGACCGATTTCGTTATGGGTATGGACAAGTTTTTTCCCGACCTTTCGCAGTTCCGCCACGTTGAGGGCAATTCCGACGCTCACATAAAATCCTCTGCCATCGGTGCAAGCGAGACTGTCATAATCAACAAGGGCAAGCTGCTGCTGGGCACTTGGCAGGATATTTATTTCTGCGAATTCGACGGCCCGAGAACAAGAAAATTCTACGTAAAGATAATGGGGGAGTGAGTTATGGATAATATTCAGCAGCTTGCGGATATCGTTAAAAAATCCGAGAGGATAGTCTTTTTTGGCGGTGCAGGAGTTTCCACGGAAAGCGGCATCCCCGATTTCAGAAGTGTTGACGGTCTGTACAATCAGCAGTGGGACTATCCCCCCGAGACTATACTGAGCCATACCTTTTTCATGGAAAAGACAGAGGAGTTTTACCGCTTCTACAGGGCGAAAATGATTTGCAGGGGAGCTAAGCCGAATGCTGCTCACCTCAAACTTGCCGAGCTTGAAAAGCAGGGCAAGCTGACTGCCGTTGTGACCCAGAATATCGACGGTCTCCATCAGGCGGCAGGCAGCAAAAAGGTCTATGAGCTCCACGGAAGCGTTCTCCGCAATTACTGCACGAAATGCCATAAATTCTTTGATATCGACTTTATCGCCGACTCCGAGGGAGTTCCCCGCTGTGACTGCGGCGGTGTGGTCAAGCCCGATGTGGTGCTGTATGAGGAGGGACTGGACAACGATACAGTAAACGGCGCTGTAAAGGCTATCTCTAAGGCTGATACTCTCATTATTGGCGGCACTTCTCTGAACGTTTATCCTGCGGCAGGACTGATACGCTATTTCCGTGGGGGAAACCTTGTTATTATCAATATGTCTCCCACGCAGATGGACAAGAATGCAGACCTGCTTATATGTGATAAAATAGGCAGCGTTTTCTCGAAGATATGAGGTGAGGTATGAAAAGGGTACTATTTCTCGGAGCGGCTCTGCTGCTCAGTCTGACATCGTGCTCAAACCCCTTTGCTCCAAAAGCCGAGGGCGGTACGGAGATAGTCAACGAACACCCCGACGAGCCTCAGAACTCCAACCCCTTTGAGCCTACCACCGATCCCCCTGCCGTTCCTCTTTACGATGAGAACGACCGTATTATTTGCAAGATAAGGCACTACAGCACCGAGAGCAATGACAAGTCTGTTCTTGTGTTCACCTCAGGAGGAATGGTCTGGAGCGGAACTTATACCCAAAATGAGGGCAAGATCGGCGCTGACAATATCCTCCGAAAGAGCGACGGCACTGAGATAAAGGACTTCACTCTCATGGACGATAAATGGATGGATTCCGTGCTTTCCGCCGATGCCGAGGACGATTTCATGCTGTTCGGCGAGATGAAAGAGATATGTCAGGCAGAGGCGAGCTTCCGTGACGAAATGAGAGCCCTTGCGGAAAAGGTCAGCCCCGATAAGCCTTATACGGGGGAGATAACCGCAGACAGCTCCGTTACCGACTATTACTATGCCGACGTATGCGCCAAAGACGGCGACAGTTGGGTGCGAGTACCCGTTATGGTGAAAATGGGCGATAAACAGCTTACCACCACCGACCCCAACGCCTATTCCATCCTGAAAATGGTCATGGACAACTTTGCCTATGAGCAGTGGATGAGCAGTGTAGTAAGCAGTGAGTAGTGAGTAGTAAGCAGTAAGTAGTAAGTAGAAAATAGTATTATTTAAAACCGTCCCCGACAGGGGACACCACCAATTACGAATTAAAAAGGGCGCACAATGTGCGCCCCTACTACTTACTACTTACCACTTACTAACCACGGACAGAGATAGTTAAATCAAAAAAATAAATCTATCCCTATTGACAAAGTAAGAATACCGTGCTAAAATAAACACAGCGAAAACCGATGAAGCGGAGATAAAGCTAATGATGCTTCCACAGAGAGCCCACGGTGCTGAGAGTTGGGTGAAAAACAAGTTAGCAAATGGACCGCCGAGGGTGCAGTCAAACGTGGGTGCGTGAACAAGGGGCTGATGTCACAGGTGGCTGAGGTGTTCCGAGGGTGCTGAGCTTGAGGGATGTGTTCCGAGGATGTGAGTGTCTGAGGAAGTGTGTTCATGTTCTGCGGAGTATTCTGCAACGTAGTGATGTGCGTTAAACATCGGGGATATGATAGTATCCTACAGAGTGCACGGCAAAATATGCCGTGAATCAAGGTGGTACCACGGATAAAGTATATTCGTCCTTGACAGACCAGTAAAGTCTGTCAAGGACTTTTTTATTTGCTTTTTAAAGTAAGTAGTAAGTAGAAAACAGTAAGTAGTGCGGTGTCGCCTGCGGCGACGGATTTAAATTTGTGAGCGAAGCGAACACATAACTGCTTTCTGCTCCCTGAAAACTACTTACTACTCACTACTTACTACTTACTATGCAAAGCATGGAGGTGCTTTTATGAATTTTTTACCCGAATTTGAAAAGGTGAGAGAGATAGCCGAAAGCGGAAAGTATAACATTCTCCCCGTAAGCTGTGAGATACTCTCCGATATCTGTACTCCCATCGAAGCCATGAAGATACTGAAAAATGTGTCAACTCACTGCTATATGCTGGAATCAGCCGCACATAACGAGAAGTGGGGACGCTATACCTTCATCGGCTACTCACCCAAGACACACATCACCGCCACAGGAAACCAAATGACTATCGGCGGTGTTACGATGGAGACAGAGAACCCGTCAATACAGATAAGACAGATACTTTCCAAATACAAAAGCCCCAAGTTCGACTATTTACCGTCATTCACAGGCGGCTTTGTGGGATATTTCTCCTACGACTTCCTTGCCTATACCGAGAAAACTCTCAGGATACAGACCGAGGATACAGAGCAGTTCAAGGATGTTGACCTGATGCTTTTCGATAAGGTCATTGCTTTCGACAACGTAAGACAGAAGCTCATCCTCATCGCCAACATGAAGCTGGACGACCCCGAAACAGGCTACAACAAGGCTAAGCTGGAACTTCAGCATATGGCTGACCTGCTCAGACACGGCGACAGGAATTACGATTGCAGCGGTCACCTTACCACCGAGGTAACTCCTCTTTTCAGCAAGGAGGAATACTGCGCTATGGTGGAAAAGGCAAAGCACCACATCCATGAGGGCGATATCTTTCAGATAGTCCTCTCCAACCGCCTCAGCGCAGGTTTTGAGGGAAGTCTCCTTGATACCTACCGTGTGCTGAGAACTATCAACCCATCGCCTTATATGTTCTATTTCTCGGGCACTGATGTTGAGATAGCAGGCGCTTCACCCGAAACCCTTGTAAAGCTGGAGGACGGCGTTCTCCACACGTTCCCCCTTGCAGGAACCCGTCCCCGTGGCAAGACGGAGAAAGAGGACAAGGAGCTTGAAGCAGGACTTCTCGCTGACGAGAAAGAGCTTGCAGAGCACAATATGCTGGTAGACCTCGGACGCAACGACCTCGGAAAGATAAGCCGCTTCGGTACTGTCGAGGTGGAGAAGCTCCACAGCATAGAGCGCTATTCCCACGTTATGCACATAGGCTCGACTGTCCGTGGAGAGATACGTGATGAGTTCGACGGACTTGACGCAGTAAGCGCAGTTCTCCCTGCGGGTACTCTTTCGGGTGCACCGAAGATAAGAGCGTGCCAGCTCATCGCAGAGCTTGAAAATAACAAGCGTGGCATATACGCCGGTGCTATCGGATACATCGACTTCACAGGCAACCTTGATACCTGTATCGCTATCCGTATCGCATACAAGAAAAACGGCAAGGTGTTCGTAAGGAGCGGCGCAGGAATCGTAGCAGATTCAGTTCCCGAAAAGGAGCATCAGGAGTGCCTGAACAAAGCGGCAGCCGTTATAAACGCCCTTAAACTTGCAGAGGAGGCAGACGCATGATACTTCTCATAGATAATTACGACAGCTTTTCATACAACCTTTACCAGATGATAGGCGCTATCGAGCCGAACATCAAGGTGATACGCAATGACGAAATGACCATTAAGCAGATAGAAAAACTCAGACCCGACCGCATAATACTTTCCCCCGGCCCCGGTCGTCCCGAGGACGCAGGAATAATAATCGAGGCGGCTAAGACAGTTTGTCAGAAGATACCGACTTTAGGCGTTTGTCTGGGACATCAGGCTATTTGTGCCGCATACGGAGCAACAGTCACCTACGCAAAGAAGCTCATGCACGGCAAGCAGTCCGTTATCAGCTTCATGAACGACAGTCCGCTTTTCAAGGGCATTGACGAGGGCGCACCTGTTGCAAGGTATCATTCCCTTGCCGCTGACGCCTCAACCATTCCCGACTGCTTCAAGGTGACCGCAGTTGCCGACGACGGCGAGATAATGGCAGTTCAGCACAAGGAATTTCCCATCTACGGCGTACAGTTCCACCCCGAATCCATTATGACACCCGACGGGCATATTATGCTGAAGAACTTTATCAATTCATAATTCGTTGTTAATTCGGAATTTGGAATGCGGAATTCGGAATTGAGGTGTCCCCTTACGGGGACGGATTTAAATAATAATTATGAATTCCTGAATTTAAATAAGTCAGCGAAGCTGACACGTATAATTCCGAATTCCGAATTCCGCATTCCGAATTAAAAAAGGGGTGGATTCAATGGAGCTCAGCGGTGTAGTGCCGTGGGGGAGAAATATTGACGAGTACCGAGAGATGTTCAGGCTCAGCTATGAGGATATGAAGAAGAAAATAGCAGGCTTCGGCGACGGTCCTGCAAGTTTCAACTTTCAGGCTTCTCAGGCAGGTGCGGACGTTACTTCATTTGACCCCATATACAGCTTTTCGGCTTCACAGCTCAGAAAGCGCATAGATGAGGTAAGAAAAACGGTAATGCAGCAAATGGCTGAAAGCACCGAGAACTACGTGTGGAACAGGATAACAAGTCTCAGCGAGCTTGAAAGGGTCAGGATGTCGGCAATGGAAATGTTCCTGAGCGACCTCGAACAGGGCAGGAGAGAGGGACGGTACATTCCCCATCAGCTTCCCGACAGACTTCCCTACAGCGGAATAACGTTCGATATCGGGCTGAGCTCGCATTTTCTCCTTATGTACACCTCCCTCGGCTTCGACTTCCATGTATCGGCAATAAGCGAAATGCTGAGGGTTTGCAGGGAAGTGAGGATATTCCCCCTCTGCGACCTCGACAGCAACTCCTCGGAGCTGACGGAGCGAGTGATAAATGCCTTCCGCCAGCGGTACGATGTGAGGATCGAAAAAACAGCCTACGAATTCCAAAAGGGCGCTGACTGTATGCTGCGTATCAGCAATCAGTAGGGGCGGATATCATCCGCCCGTGGATAACGGGAATACTACAAAAACCATGTAGGGGCGCACAGTGTGCGCCCGATGATGACCGAATACAGCCCTGACGGACGCACACTGTGCGTCCCTGCAAAACAAGCCATCAGTCAACATAAGGAGCAGCCGAAATGAAATGTTCATCCCTTGAAGAAGTAAGAGCAAATATTGACAGGATAGACGACAGTATCATCAGACTTATAGCAGAGCGGACGGAATATGTCAGACAGGCGGCAGGGTTCAAGAAAAGCGAGGATGCCGTAAAAGCCCCCGACCGTGTGGATGCAGTCATAGCAAAGGTGCGTGAAAAGGCACAGCAATACGGCGCTCCCCCTGACATTGCAGAGACAGTCTGGCGAAACATGATATCGGGGTTCATTGATCTGGAAATGAAAGACTATATTAGTAAGTAGTGAGTAGTAAGTAGAAAATAGTTATGTGTTCACTTCGCTCACGGATTTAAATCTGTCGCCGAAGGCGACTCCACACTACTTACTGATTTCTACTTACTACTTACTTTATATGCATTACGAATTAATAAAAAGGAGTGTATCAATATGATAAAAGAAGCCATCGCAAAGATAGTAAACAAGGAAGACCTCACCTATGACGAGGCTTATACAGTGATGTCGGAGATAATGTCGGGTCAGACCTCTCCCACACAGAATGCGGCTTTTCTCGCTGCACTTTCCACCAAGAGCACAAAGGCTGAGACCATCGACGAGATAACAGGCTGTGCCGCTGCTATGCGTGATGCCGCTACTAAGGTCGAGCACGATCTGGAAGTTCTCGAAATAGTGGGAACAGGCGGAGACAACGCTCACAGCTTCAACATCTCCACCACATCCGCTTTCGTTATCGCAGCAGCAGGCATTAAGGTAGCTAAGCACGGCAACCGTGCGGCTTCTTCCCTCAGTGGTACTGCCGACTGTCTCGAAGCCCTCGGCGCTAACATCAGCCTTGAACCCGAGAAGTGCGTGGAGCTTCTGAAAAACGCAGGCTTCTGCTTCTTCTTCGCTCAGAAGTACCACACCTCAATGAAGTATGTGGGCGCTATCCGCAAGGAGCTGGGATTCCGTACCGTGTTCAACATCCTCGGACCTCTCACCAACCCTGCAAGCCCTCAGATGCACCTGCTGGGCGTATATGACAGAGTTCTCCTTGAACCCGTGGCAGAGGTACTCATGAAGCTGGGCTCAAAACGTGGAATGGTAGTTTTCGGCACTGACAAGCTGGACGAGATATCCACCAGCGCACCAACGGCAGTATGCGAGTACAAGGACGGCTGGATGAAGACTTATACCATCACTCCCGAGAAGTTCGGTTTCGAGAGAAGCACAAAGGACGACCTCCTCGGCGGCACACCGCAGGAGAATGCACAGATCACAAGAGACATCCTCGGCGGCAAGATTCAGGGACACAAGAGAAACGCTGTCCTCATGAACGCAGGTGCGGCTATATACATCGGCGGCAAGGCTGATTCCCTCGCAGACGGTATCAAGAAAGCTGCTGAGCTTATCGACAGCGGCAAGGCTCTGGAGGCTCTTGATAAATTCGTGGAACTCAGTAAATAATTAGTAAGTAGTAAGTAGAAATCAGTAAGTAGTGCGGTGTCCACTTCGTGGACGGATCAAAAATTTTAGATCTGTGAGCGTTAGCGAACACATATCTACTTACTACTTACTGCTTACTGAAATGATGAATTATAAAGAAAGGATACCGTAGACAATGACCATATTAGACCAGCTTGCCGACCATGCGAGGGACCGTGTGGCGGAGGCAAAGAAGATACGCACTTATGATGCGGTAAAGGCTGAGGCGCTTGCAATGCCGAAAGGGGACTTTGAGTTCGAGAAGGCTCTCCGCAAGGACGATATCGCTTTTATCTGCGAGTGCAAAAAGGCTTCCCCCTCAAAGGGGCTTATCGCTGAGGATTTCCCTTATTTGCAGATAGCAAAGGAATACGAAGCCGCAGGCGCTGACTGTATCTCAGTCCTGACCGAGCCGAAGTGGTTTCTCGGCAGCGACGAGTACCTCCGTGAGATAGCGGCAAATGTCAGCATACCGTGCATACGCAAGGACTTCACCGTTGAAAGCTACATGATATATGAAGCAAAAATTCTCGGAGCAAAGGCTGTTCTGCTCATCTGCTCCATCCTGACAGAAGCGCAGATAAAGGAGTATATCGGGATCTGCGATGAACTGGGACTTTCCGCTCTGGTGGAAACTCACGACGAGGACGAGGTGGCAATGGCTGTAAGGTGCGGCGCAAGGCTCATCGGTGTCAACAACCGCAACCTCAAGGACTTCACCGTTGATACCTCCAACAGCCGACGCATGAGGGAGCTTGTGCCAGAGGATATAATTTTCGTTTCCGAGAGCGGAGTAAAGACCGCCGAGGATATAGCCCTCCTCCGTCAGTCAGGCACAAACGCCGTTCTCATAGGCGAGACACTTATGAAAGCTCACGATAAGAAAGCGAAGCTCAGCGAACTAAAAGGCTGATGTGTAGGGGCGGATATTATCCGCCCGTGATATCGTAAAAATACGGATAGAACATTGTAGGGGAGGCACCTCGCCCTCCCGAGGTAAACAATGAAACTAATGACGGGAGCCCGAGGGCGGGCTCCCCTACAGGATCATACCGTATGAATTATGGAACAGGAAACGGATAAATATGGAAACATTGATAAAAATGTGCGGTTTGCGTACAATTGACGATATGCGGTGGATATGGCGGCTCATACCCGATTATGTGGGGTTCGTCTTTGCGGAGAAAAGCAGACGTTACGTCACCCCGAAGCAGGCTGCCGTACTTGCCGACGGTCTTGACGAGCGGATAACTCCCGTGGGAGTATTCGTTGACAGCTCCTTTGAGGAGATAAATAGCATTTATGATATGGGAGCTATAAAGATAGCTCAGCTCCACGGAAACGAGCCCGATGAGCTTATACTCCGCTTGCAGGATGCAGGCATAAAGGTCATACGTGCTTTTCAGGTGAAGTCAGAGGCTGATATCGAAGCGGCTGAAAAGTCGCCTGCGGACTTGGTTCTCCTTGATTCGGGAAAGGGAAGCGGCGAGACCTTTGACTGGTCGCTGATAAAGCAGATGAGCCGTCCCTACTTCCTTGCAGGGGGACTTGACCCCAAAAACGTAAAGCAGGCAATAGAAGCGCTCCACCCCTTTGCCGTTGACGTCAGCTCAGGCATCGAGACAAACGGCGTCAAGGACTGCAATAAGATGATGGAGTTTGCATACGCCGTAAGAAGTAAGTAGTAAGTAGAAATCAGTTTGTAGGGGACGGCGTCCTCGACGTCCCGTGCCTTATTTAATTCGGAATTCGGAATGCGGAATTCGGAATTAGTGGTGTCCACTTCGTGGACGTATTAGAATTAATTAAGAATTTGTAATTCGTTATTTGGAATTGCACTTTAATGTGAGACCGGAATTATGTGATTATTTAAATCAGTCAGCGAAGCTGACACATATAATTCCGAATTCCGCATTCCGAATTCCGAATTAGACGAAAGGAAAGATATTATGTCAGATACAAAAGGACGCTTTGGAGTTCACGGCGGACAGTATATCCCCGAAACTCTTATGAATGCAATTATAGAGCTTGAAGAAGCCTATGAACACTACAAGAACGACTCCGAGTTCAACAAGGAGCTGACCGACCTGCTCAACAACTACGCAGGCAGACCGTCACTTCTCTACCGTGCAGACAAAATGACTGCCGATCTGGGCGGAGCTAAGATATACCTGAAGCGTGAGGACCTCAACCACACAGGCTCCCACAAGATAAACAACGTTCTCGGTCAGGCTCTCCTTGCAAAGAAAATGGGCAAGACCCGTCTTATCGCCGAGACAGGCGCAGGTCAGCACGGTGTTGCTACTGCTACCGCTGCCGCTCTCCTCGGTATGGAGTGCGTGGTTTTCATGGGCGAGGAGGACACAAAGCGTCAGGCTCTCAACGTGTACAGAATGAGACTTCTCGGCGCAGAGGTCATTCCCGTTACCACAGGCACAGCTACCCTTAAAGACGCTGTTTCCGAGGCTATGAGAGAGTGGACAAAGCGTATCACCGATACACATTACTGCCTCGGCTCTGTTATGGGACCACATCCGTTCCCGACCATCGTCCGTGATTTTCAGGCAGTTATCTCCCGTGAGTCACGTGCCCAGATACTTGAAGCAGAGGGCAGACTTCCTGATGCTGTTATCGCCTGCGTAGGCGGAGGCTCAAATGCTATCGGCAGCTTCTATCACTACATCCCCGACGAGGGAGTGCGTCTTATCGGCTGTGAAGCGGCAGGACGAGGAATCGACACATTTGAGACAGCAGCTACAGTTAATACAGGACGTATCGGCATTTTCCACGGCATGAAGTCCTATTTCTGTCAGGATGAATACGGTCAGATCGCTCCTGTTTACTCCATCTCGGCAGGTCTTGACTACCCCGGTGTAGGTCCCGAGCACGCTCATCTCCACGATATCGGCAGAGCAGAATATGTTCCCGTTACCGACGATGAAGCAGTTGACGCTTTTGAGTACCTTTCACGCACAGAGGGAATCATCCCTGCTATAGAGTCCGCCCACGCTGTTGCATACGCAATGAAGCTGGCACCTACAATGGACAAGGACAAGATAATCATTATTACAATTTCAGGCAGAGGCGACAAGGACTGCGCCGCTATCGCAAGATACAGAGGAGAGGATATCCATGAGTAATATTAGATCGGCTTTCGCAAACGGCAAGGCATTCATCCCGTTCATCACCTGCGGTGATCCTGACCTTGAAACAACAGCAAAGGCAGTACGTGCCGCTGCTGAAAACGGTGCAGACCTCATCGAGCTGGGAATACCTTTCTCAGACCCCACAGCAGAGGGACCCGTTATACAGGGCGCAAACATCCGTGCACTGGCAGGCGGTGTTACCACCGACAAGATATTCGAGTTCGTCAAGGAGCTTCGCAGGGACGTTAAGACACCTATGGTATTCATGACCTATGCAAATGTAGTTTTCTCCTACGATGCAGAGAGATTCATGGCAAGATGCTGTGAATAGGGCATAGACGGTATAATCCTCCCCGACCTGCCGTTCGAGGAAAAGGGCGAATTTTCGGCAGTTGCAAAGCAGTACGGAGTTGACCTTATCTCACTTATCGCTCCCACCTCGGAAAACCGCATAGCAATGATAGCAAAGGAAGCAGAGGGCTTTATCTACGTTGTATCGAGCCTCGGCGTAACAGGCGAGAGAACCGAGATAACCACAAATATCGGCGATATCGTCAAGGTCATCCGTGAGAATACGGACGTTCCCTGTGCAGTAGGCTTCGGTATATCCAAGCCCGAGCAGGCAAAGAAAATGGCAGGACTTTCCGACGGCGCTATCGTTGGCTCGGCAATAATCAAGCTCCTTGAAAAATACGGCAAGGACGCTCCCGAGCACATCGGCGCTTATGTCAAGGAAATGAAAGAAGCCGTTGCGGAGAATTGAGAATTGAAAATTGAGAATTGAGAATTGAGAATGAATGCGTTCGCTTTGCTCACTGATTTGAAATTGGCAATTCATAATTATTATTTAAATCCGTCCCCGACAGGGGACACCACAATTCTCAATTAAAAAGCATTAAAGGGACGGAAAACCGTCCCTTTAGATTTTATTTTTCAGTGTCTATCCTTATTTCATTTCCGTTGCTGACAGCGGTTATTCTGCCGTTGAAGCAGGTGGAATAGGTGGGGATATTTTTGTCCATCAGCAGGTTCTGCACCTGTGAGGAAAATTCCGCCTGAGATGTGCACACCACCGCACATTTCGGCGAGACTGCATTGATGAAATCCTCGATATTCGGCAGTTTACGTCCGTGGTAGGGGACTTTCAGAAGCGTGCATTTGCCCACATCCATTATCTCGTTAAGGCGCTGTTCCATAGCGTCGCCTGTGAAAAGCAGGACGTTATTGCCGTGAGTGACCTTTGTGACCAGCGAGAAGTCGTTGTCGTCATCATCGCCGTAGAAGTCTTTTTTCGGGGCAAGCACGGTATAGTCCGCATTGCCGAGCTGAAAGCTGATATCGGAGGTGAGAAGCTGAGGAGTGATATTCTTTGCAGACAGCGCCTTTTGGTACTTTTCCATCTCGTCGCTGACCTCCTCATAGTCGGGAGCAAGGACGTTCTTCACATCCATTTTGTTTATGACCTTAGCCGCACCGCCCACGTGGTCTTTGTCGTAGTGGGTGATTATCAGGTAGTCCACGGAGGATACGTCGTTTTCTTCAAGATAGGACACTATCTCCTTGCCGTCGCCCTTTTCGCCGCAGTCTATGACAACAGTGGAGCTTTCGGAGCGCAGAACGATGGCGTCGGCTTTTCCCACATCGAAGAAGGTTATCTCCAGCTCGCCCACGTTCAGCGGTTCTTCTTTGGTGCACGAGGTATTTGAAACAGTCATAGTCAGGGCAGCAGCTATAAGAGCGGCTGCTTTTTTCAGTCTGAACATATTATCACCGACCTTTGCTTAGTATAAGTTTTATTATATACTCTTTGCATTGAAATAATCTTAAATTGATTTTACCATATTATGCGCTGTATGTCAATGTTTTAGGTGTCAGGTTTTAGGAATGGAGAATTGAGAATGGAGAATTAAGAATGTAGGGGCGCACAGTGTGCGCCCGTCAGCGTGTCAAAAAGCATCATTTTAAATTGTTGATATGCGGGCGGCGTTTCGCCGCCCTCAAATTTCATTATAATTACCTGTTTGCATTGTTCCCCGAGGACGCCCCTACACAGCATAGTTTATACGTGACCCACAGGCGGCTAATATCCACCCCTACAGCCTGACACCTGACGCCCAAATAAGTTAAAACAAAAATATTTTTCTCGTTACTGAGAGATTTCACGAAAAAAAGAGTCTAATATTATAGAGGGACAAATCAAAGCAGGGACGGTGCAGGGCTGGGTCAGTCGGATGTGCCGTCCCTGCAAGATATACTCGGCGCTACAGCAAAATATACAAAAAATGCGCCGTAGAAATTTCAAAGAACAAGGAAAACTTTTTAAAGCATACTGTCGTATGGTGAAAAAGTTTGACGCCGTTATTTGGAATTTATACAAGCATTTATGGATATTTTGCTGTAGCGCCGAGTATATAATCAATAACTAAACAAACTAATCAGCAAAATCGCTTGAATATAAGCTCTGAATATGATATAATGTTCATAAATGAACATTATAATTGATCTGAATGTCCTTGCAGATACGCAGAACAAAGTTCTGCTCCCTGCAATCGGACAATTATATCATAACGCTTTGCTTTTATGATATAATAATATTTATACGTTAAAGCGAGAACAATTTCGCAGAAAGGAACAAGCAATGAACAAAGTAATTATCATCGGCGCAGGTCCTGCTGGACTTACTGCGGCTTATGAGCTTCTTAAAGATAATAAGGGCGAGTACGATGTTACCGTGCTGGAGGAGACCAATGCCATAGGCGGCATTTCCAAGACTGTTAACTACAAGGGCAACCGCATGGATATGGGCGGTCACCGCTTTTTCTCGAAGATACCCGAGGTAAACCGGTGGTGGAGCGAAATGCTCCCTATGCAGGGCGTTCCCTCAAAGGACGACAAGTACCTGAAGCGCTCAGTAAGCGTGGAGGAGGGCGGTCCCGACCCGAAAAAGACCGACCGTGTTATGCTGAAAAGGCGCAGGGTGTCACGTATCCTCTTTAACGATAAATTCTACGACTACCCCGTGTCCCTCAAACCCGAGACTATCAAGAATTTCGGCTTCCTGACCACAATGAAAGTGGGACTCAGCTACCTTGCGGCTGTTATCCGCAAGCGCCCCGAGGATAATCTGGAAAACTTCTACATCAACTGCTTCGGCAAGGAGCTTTATTCCATGTTTTTCGAGTACTACACCGAAAATCTCTGGGGACGCCATCCAAGCGAGATAGACGCCTCATGGGGCGCTCAGCGCACAAAGGGTCTTTCCATCGTCGGCATAATCAAGGACTTTTTCGGCAAGCTGTTCAAGGTCAAGGACAGAAAGGTCAACACCTCACTTATTGAGGAGTTCAAGTATCCTAAGCTGGGTCCGGGTCAGCTCTGGGAAGTAACAGCCGATGAGATAAAGAAGCTGGGCGGCACTATCATCATGGAGGCAGGAGTTAAAAAGCTCCACAAGAACGCAGACGGCACTCTCTCGGGCGTTACTTATGTAAAGGACGGCAAAGAAGTTACCCTTAACGGTGACTATATTATTTCCTCAATGCCTGTCAAGGACTTAGTTGCAGGCATGAACGACGTTCCCGACGAGCCTGCAAGAATTGCCGCAGGTCTGCCCTACCGTGACTACATGACCCTCGGTGTTCTCGTACCGAAGCTGAATCTGAAAAACAAGACAACTATGCGTACTGTCGGCAATATCGTTCCCGACTGCTGGGTATACGTTCAGGACAGGCGTGTCAAAATGGGACGCTTCCAGATCTACAACAACTGGTCGCCTTATATGGTAAAGGATCTGGGTCACACTGTCTGGGTGGGACTTGAATACTTCGTTACCGAGGGCGACAAGTTCTGGAACATGACCGAGGAGCAGTTCTCACGTTTCTGTGTAAAGGAAATGGTGAAGTTAGGGCTTATCAGCAGTCCCGATGTTGTTATCGATACTCACATGGAAAAGGTCAAAAAGGCTTATCCTGCATACTTCGACACCTACGAGGAGATGGATACCCTTATCGATTACCTCAACACCATCCCCAACCTTTTCTGCGTAGGACGAAACGGTCAGCACCGCTACAACAATATCGACCACTCTATGGTCACATCATTTGAGGCTGTAAAGGCTATCAAGGCAGGCAGTACCGACAAGTCCGCTCTCTGGAACGTGAACACCGAAAAGGAATATCACGAGGAGAAGCAGAAGTAATGGACGAGATACTTGATATAATCAAGAAAAGGCAGTTCGGTAAGCTGTTCGTGGGGGATACGGATAATACGCTGATACAGTTTTTCCGTTACCTCTTTGTGGGAGGATTCGCCTTTCTGGTGGACTTCGCCGTGTCTTATCTGCTGTTCCGATTTGCTTTCGGCGAGCAGAAGCAGTTCGGCTGGGTGGCAAATGCCCTGTCGTTCGTGGCAGGACTTACAGTGAACTACCTTATCAGCACATTCTGGATATTCAAAAATTCAAAGGTAGGCAATAAGCTGATGGAATTTCTCAGCTTTGCGGCTATCGGAGTTGTGGGACTTCTCATAACCATCGGCATAACCAAGCTGTTCGAGATGTGGCTGGGCGACACAACGAGCCTTTTCCAGATCATCGCCAAGCTGGTATCAACGGCAGTATCTTTCCTGTGGAACTTCTTTGCGAGGAAGATACTTCTGTATTCAGACAAAAAATAAAGGGTATAATATGGCAATAAAAAAGCGGCGAAGCCGCATAGACCGGGGTCAAGGGGGATGTTATCTCCCTTGCGGAGGGTGAACGAGGGTGACTCCCCACAGTGTGGGGAGATGTCAGCGTAGCTGACAGAGGGGACGGGCTCCCGTTGGGAGGCAGCGCCTCCCTAAGCAGTAGTGAAACGGGCGCAGCCACGTTTCACGGGCGTGAAGATGCAGCTTACGGTCAAGCCGATGACAGCGGAGGTTACTCCCCCTCGGCTTGACCGACGCAAAAAATATAGACACAAATAAAGGAGTAAAGTATGGATAATACCGAAACACCTGTTACAAAAGAGGAAACAGCAAACGAAACAAATACCGCCGAAACCGAAGCACCTGCACCGCAGGAAGCGCCGCCCCCTCCCCCGAGGAAGAAAAGCGGCATAGGCGTAAGGCGGCACAGCGACGGCAGGATAAGCGCTTTTGTGCTCAACGAGGGAACGCCGAAACAGCGTATCATAAAGCCTGCGGTATTCGGCAGATACTACCTCAGCACATTCGCTTTCTTCATCTTTGCCGCAACTGTTATAGCGACCCTATATTACATCATTGTCCTGTCACGGAGCGAGTTCCATGCGGACTGCACCGACACTATAATGTGGGCGAACGCTTCATACGAATCGGGCAAGGTCTATGACCCCGACTTCAAATATGCCTGCTTTCTGCCATTCGGCACGAATCTCATCATGTACCCGTTCCTGAAAATATTCGGGCTTTCGCTTACCACCCATATCATCGGCATGACGGGCTTCTTCCTGATACTGACGGTCAGCTTCTTCCTGATGATGCTGAGAACGGGAGCGAAGTTCACGGGAGCGGCAATGGGAACATCGGCTTTTCTGGCGCTTACCCTTTCATCAAGAAAGCTGAGAGAAATTTTCTGGGGTCACACCATCTACTACACCCTCGGAATACTTTTCCTTGTCATTGCTGTTGCGGCTTATTTCAGGATAGGACAGCTTGAAGAAAAAAAGCACGAAAACAGGGCAAAGGGCGTGAAAACCGGTGGTCTTTCGTTCAAGATAACCCTGTCGGTGTGCATATTCTGCCTTTTCATCATGCTCACCGCAACCGACGGCATATCGGCACTTTCCATATTCCTGCTGCCTTTCCTTGCGGCTATGGCTGCGGAGCATTTCGTTGACTGCGATAACCGCCTGCTGAGCATGAAAAGCTGCATGAAGCTGGGACAGATTCTGCTGATAGCTGTAATGACAGTGACAGGAATACTGCTCAACAATGCGTGGATAGGCGACCTTGTGGCCGGCTATCAGGAAGCAAACTCAGAATATTCGGCAATGTCCTCATGGCCTGAGCACCTGAGAAATCTCCCGTTGGCATGGCTCAGCCTGCTGGGTGTAAAGTCAATGGAAAACAAGCCTCTCATGGAGGGCGAGGGACTTTGCAACCTGTTCTATATTATCAATGCGCTGCTGCTTGCAGTGATACCCATAATAGCTACAGTTTACTATACACGCTACACCAAAAAGGACAGAGCTATGCGCTTCTGGGTGTGGATACACTGGGCTGTTACCGCTATCGTGCTTTTAGGCTATATTTGCGGAATACTCTCAGCGGCTGAATGGAGACTTACTCCCATATACGGCACATCGCTCATACTGAGCATACTCTTTGTAAGATGGGCAGTTTCACAGAAAACTGTGGTTTCAAGAGTGTCGGTGATACTTTTCATCCCGACTATCGCCGTCGGCTTGATGAATTTGCAGTCCATGTACAGCACCAAAAGCGACGTCTACAAGGAAAACGACCTGTTCGAGCTGACAGAAGTGCTTGAGGACTACGGTCTGGAGTACGGCTACGCTACTTTCTGGAACTGCAACTCCATTACCGTAATTTCGGGCGATAAGCTAAAGGTAAGAGAGGTCACCATCGACGACAACGGTATAAATAAACGCTCCTACCAGTCATCAAAGAAATGGTTCGAGGATATGAAAGATAAGGACGAGTACTTCATCCTCGCAGGTAATTACGAGAACTCCATAATCACCGGGAGCTTCCCCGAATACCGTGAAAAAGCAAGCCAGATCTACGACACCAAAATAAACGACAATATCTACCACATCTACGTCTACGATTATAACCCCGTCGGCTGAATGAAAATCCCCCATAAAGAAGTTTTCACTTCTCTATGGGGGATTTCAGAGTGTCAAAAAATATCATTTTAAATTGTTGATATGCGGGCGGCGGAACGCCGCCCCTACAGGTGATAACGATATATTAACAAATTGTAGGGGCGCCGGTTCGGCGCCCGTGGTGGTTTTATTCGCAAAATATACTTTTTCGACAAACTGAATTCCCCCATAAAGAAGTTTCCGCTTCTCTATGGGGGATTTTTAAATAATAATCTCGGTGTGCCTTGCGGAACGGATTTAAATTTTATCAGCTATATCTTCTAAAGGTATTATCTTTCCCTTTTCACTGCAAGTGCCATCAAAGTACATTGCAGCCGTTTCGGTATGAAGTGAAGCCTCACCGTTTTTGTAAACTTTTAAAGGCGGAACACACATTCCCTCTCCGTTAGTATTTTTAAATGCAAACAGCCAGCCGTCACTCAATTCAGTACATGAGTATATTATAAATTCCTCTAATATGTCGGAAGCTATTTTATATGCTTGCTTTACATCAATACTCATATCACGGCTAATATTACTCATAGCGCAGTGCTTCGATGGGGTCGAGTTTTGCGGCTTTGCTTGCCGGGTAGCTGCCGAAGAACACGCCTATAATTGTGGAGAAGATGAGAGCGAGGATGATAGCAGGGATGGAGAGCTGGATGTTGAGTGTGACCAGATCCTGATACTCGGGGAGGTGATCAATGATCATATTTCCAACTGTTTCCACGAGAAAGCCGTTGAACATTCCGAGGAGTATTCCCAGTATTCCGCCGACGAGACAGAGTATCGCCGATTCTATCAGGAATTGTATCCGTATCGCTCCGTTTTTAGCGCCGAGGGCTTTTCGTATGCCTATCTCACGGGTTCGCTCGGTGATGCTGACCATCATGATGTTCATAACGCCGATACCGCCTACAAGCAGGGATATAGCGGCAATTATCGCAAGGACGATGGTGAGGATGTTCATATACTTCGATATCTCGTCGCTGTCCTCCATGTAATTATAGAGGTATGGCTTCCAGTATTTTGCGTTCTTGTACTTCGTATCCAGATATTCCTGAAGCTGATCCTGTGCATCTTCAAGGCTGAGCCTTTTGTCGGCTACGTAGAACGTAGGGAAGCGCATACTGTCCTTTTCGGCTGCTTTCAGATACGTAGATGTGTAGTATGGGATGAACACAGGGGTAGCCAGTTCCATTCTTGATTTGCCCGATTCGCCCATGTAGCTGATATAGGATTCCGATATTCTGAATACACCGACGATGGTGAAGTGTATCTTTCCTATGCCGTCGATGAAGATATCAAGATCCTTGCCGAGTGGTTCTTCGCCTTTGTTGAAATACTGCTCGGCAAAGAGGTCTGAGACCAATATCGTATGCTTTTTGCCCTCATTGTCCTCGGTGGAGGGATATCTGCCCTTTATCAGCTTGTAGAAGTAGCTGTTGGACTTTATGAAGCCCTCGGATGCACCGCTGACATTGACAGTTACGTCTTTTCCCTTGCTGTTGTGGAGAGTACCCGTTCCTATGCCGTTGGTGCGTTCAACAAGTATCTTTCCGCTGAACAGCCTTTCGATATCGTCGAGCATTTCCGAGGTGATGGTATCTGAGTCGCTGAGCCTTTTGACGGATAATGCCCCTTCCTCAATATAGTCGTAGGTTGTGTAGATATTTCGTCCCTCCAGCGTATTGAAAGCATTGGACAGGGTTTCTTTCAGCGAGTTGCCGATGGAAGTGATGGTGATAACGGCACATATACCGATGATGATACCCAGCATTGTAAGGATGGAACGGAGCTTATTTGCTTTCAGCGCCGTGAATGCAAGGCGGACATTTTCAAGAAAGTACATCTGTCACGCCTCCTTTGCTGTCGGACACTATATTTCCGTCGTTGATGGTAATGATACGCTCTGTTTCGGAAGCCAGCTCGGGGCTGTGAGTGATGAGAACGATGGTCTTGTGCTCCTCCTTGTGGAGCTTATGGAATATATCCATTACCATTCGTCCCGTAGCCGAATCGAGAGCGCCCGTAGGCTCATCGGCAAGAAGTATGGACGGAGTATTTGCCAGCGCTCTTGCAATGGCGATACGCTGTTTCTGTCCGCCCGAAAGCTCATTGGGGTTGTGGTCGGCACGGTCGCTCATTCCCACAAGCTCCAGAAGCTCCTCCGCACGTTTTCTGCGTTCTTTTCTGCTTACGCCCGCATAAAGCATGGGAAGCTCCACGTTTTCGATGGCATTTGTTCTTGATATAAGGTTGAAGTTCTGAAAAACGAAGCCTATTTCCTTGTTTCGGATATCACTGAGCTCCGAGTCGTTGAGCTCGGAAATATCAGTGCCGTTCAGCTCGTAGATACCGTTTGTGGGACGGTCGAGAGCGCCGATTATATTCATAAGGGTACTCTTTCCCGAGCCTGACGGTCCTACGATGGCGGTAAATTCGCCCTCGTTTATATCAAGATCGATACCGTGGAGTATTTCCAGCTCATTAGGCAGTCCGATGTAGAATTTCTTGACTATTTTGTGCATGGAAATAATTTTTTTCATTTGATGTTACTCCTCTTCTGAGGTATAAAGTTCTACCATATCTCCTTCTGTTAAGCTGTATCCGCCTGTGAGCACGATGTCATTGGGCTTAAGGCTTCCCGAGGTTATCTCGGTGTAGTAGTCGCCCTCAAAGCCGGGCTTTACAACGACCTTTGATACTCTGTAGGAGCCGTTCTGGTTGTCAGTAGCGAGCCATACATAGCTTTCGTCGTTATCGTCCTTGTGGATGGAGTCATAGGGAACTGAGAGAACGTCGCTGACTTCATCGAGGACTATCTTAGCGCTGGCATTCATGCCGATGAGGAGCTTTTCGGGCTCGTCAACGGATATCTCAACAGTATAGCCGCCTGCTGTTTCGGCAGAACCGCCTGTGGATATCCTCTCAACACGCTTTACCTTGCCGCTTATTATCTCGTCGCCTGTAGCTGTAGTGGTTATCTCAGCTTTCTGGTTTTCCTTGACATTGAGGATATCCACCTCATTGACAAGACCTGTGACGATAAGCGAAGAAGCGTCGCTGATGGTCATGATATCGGCAGTCATGGGGACTGAGCCCTCGGTGATGCTGAGTGAAGTGATAATGCCGTCCATAGGAGCGGTAACTGTACATTTCTCGATCTGCTCGCTGAGCTTTTTAAGTCTGTCGGAAGCGGAGGTATCGGTATTTGTGTACTGCTCCTGATCGATAACGTCCTGTGCATTCTGGATGAGGTTGTCGGAGGACTTTTCTATATCCTCATAAGCTCTTTTAGCGGCTGTGATAGCGTCGTCGTAAGCGGAGAGCTGTTCGTGCTCCATATCTATCTCGGTACTGAGGGCAGCAGCCTGAGCTCTGAGGGATTCGTATTCAGCCTCTTTAGCCTTAGCCTCGTCCTCGCTTTCGCTCTCTATCATTTCAGCGTAAACAGTATCGATGTTCCTGTTTATCTCGTTGTACTTATTGACCTTGTTGTTGTAGTCATCGTAAGCCTTGTCACGCTTTGAGTAGGCGTCGTCGATATCACGCTGAGCCTTTGCGAGAGCAGAAGCCTTGTCACGCCTTGCATTTTCGAGGTTTCGCTGGTTGATGCCGTGAGTGTAGTTCTGAGCGCCCTGAGCCTTGGAATTGCTGTCTGAGAGGGAATTGAACTCCTCCTCCAGAGAGGTGCTGTCAAACACACAGAGGATATCGCCTTTCTTGACGGAATCACCCTTTTTTACGTTGAGCTTCTGTACTTTAAGTGTGGGGTCGCCTGTTACGCTGACGCTGTTCTTGCCCGAGACAGCACCTGTGAACGAGACATATTGTGTAAGATCCTGCTTTTTCACAGGAGCGCTGTCACAAATGAGCTTCGGCTCGGTGCTTCCGCCCATATTCTTGACATAGAATACCGCACCTGCTATGAAAAGCAGTACGAACACAATGATCACCCACTTGATGACCTTGCCTTTTTTCTTTGTTTTACTCATAAAAACCGTGTCCCTTCATTATAAGATGTATGTGAAAATGATAACACATTTTTTATATTTAGTCAAGAAGATTAGTGTATTAGTTTTTAGTGGCTTAGTTATAAGTTTATCTGTATCCGGACAAGTAAGCACTAATACACTCAAAACTTATACACTAATTATAGCATTTGAAAAATTAAGAAATCTTTAAATCTGAATAATTTTATAAAAAAATAATAGTCGGCACGGTTTTTTTGATTTATATTTTACTCTTGCAATTCCGACAAAATTGTACTATAATAATTAGTGGAATAAAACAGTGAGATTTTTGCAGGAGGGTCTTTTTATGAATAATGATTTGAAGATAGGTTTTGACAACGAAAAATACCTTAAAATGCAGTCCGAGCATATCAGACAGCGTATCGCCCAGTTCGGCGACAAGCTCTACCTTGAATTCGGCGGAAAGCTCTATGACGACTTCCACGCTTCCCGTGTTCTCCCCGGATTCAAGCCGGACAGCAAGCTCCAGATGCTTCTCCAGCTCAAGGACGAGGCTGAGATAGTCATTGTCATCAACTCGGGCGACATCGAGAAAAACAAGGTAAGAGGCGATCTCGGCATCACCTATGATATCGACGTTCTCCGCCTTGTAAATGTATTTACCAAGATCGGTCTCTACGTCAGCAGCGTTGTGCTCACACGCTACGACAACCAGCCCAGCGCCGACGCTTTCCAGAGCCGTCTTGAAGCTATGGGCATTAAGGTATATCATCATTACAGCATAAAAGGCTACCCATCCGATATGAAATACATAATCAGCGACGAGGGCTACGGCAAGAACGACTACATCGAGACCTCACGCAAGCTGGTAGTTGTCACCGCCCCCGGTCCGGGAAGCGGAAAAATGGCTACCTGTCTCTCACAGCTCTACCATGAGCATAAGCGTGGCAGAAGCGCAGGCTACGCTAAATTCGAGACCTTTCCCATCTGGAACCTGCCGCTCCGCCACCCTGTAAATATCGCATACGAAGCTGCCACATCCGACCTGAACGATGTGAATATGATAGACCCGTTCCACCTCGAAGCATACGGCGAGACTACTGTCAACTATAACCGTGATATCGAGATTTTCCCTGTACTTAACACAATGTTCGAGGAGATACTGGGCGAGTCACCTTACAAGTCGCTAACGGATATGGGCGTTAATATGGCAGGCAACTGCATAGTTGACGACGAGATCACCTGCAAAGCCGCAAGGGACGAGATAATCCGCCGATACTACGTGGGAATGTGCGACCAGAAAAAGGGACTTATTTCCGAGGACGAGGTAATGAAGCTGAAACTCCTCATGAAGCAGGCAAATGTTACCACCGACGACAGAAAGGTAGTTGCCGCAGCACTGAAAAAGGAGGATGAGACAGGCGGTCCTGCTGCTGCAATGGAGCTTCCCGACGGAACTATCCTCACAGGCAAGACCTCAGACCTGCTCGGTGCAGTTTCCGCACTTCTGCTCAATGCGCTGAAGCATTTTGCCGAGATAGACGACGAAGTGCTGCTCATGTCGCCCCACGTTATCGAGCCTATCATGGACTTAAAGGTCAACCATCTGGGCAACAACAACCCTCATATCCACAGTGACGAAACTCTCCTTGCGCTGTCGATATGCGCCAACACCGACCCCAACGCAAAGAAGGCAATGGAGCAGATATCCAAGCTCCGGGGCTGCGAGGTGCACTCAACAGTTATCCTCTCTCAGGTGGACGAGCGTATCTTCAAGCGCCTCGGAATAAACCTCACCTGCGAGCCTAAGTACAGTAATTGAGTTGTCAGAGATCAGGTGTCAGTAGGGCACTTTGGTCATTCCCGGGCAAACAATGCAGATCGCTGATATTACTTATTTTTTAAGGGCTGCCAATGGCAGCCCTTACGATCATATATAAATCTTTTTAGCGAGCGAAAGCAGACTGAAAATATTAGTATAAATCGAAATTTATATTAACAGAATCAGGAGTTATAAATGAGTAGAATTGTTGTTTTAATTGGTAGTATGAGAAAAGGCGGCAATACTGATTTACTTGCACATTCTTTTGCAGAGGGCGCAAGTAAAAAGAATATCGTGGAAATAGTATCGGTATCTGATTACAACATTAATCCTTGTATTGGCTGTAATTCGTGTTTTACAAGAGAAAAAAACCAATGCTTCCAAAATGATGATATGTCTGCAATCTATGATAAATTAAGAAATGCTGATATTGTTGCAGTAGCCTCACCGGTGTATTTTTATGGTATCAGTACACAATTAAAAGCTATTATAGACAGACTGCATACACCTATGAGAAATGAGTTTCATATAAAAGAACTCGTTTTGATGTTAGTTGGTGCAGCAACATTGCCCGAACTGTTTGATTCTATAAAACTGCAATATCAGCTGATCCTCAATTTCTTTCATTTAGAAGACAGAGGAATGGTACTTGTAAGAGGAGTTAAGGATAAAGGTGATATTTTGAAAACTAAAGCATTAAAAGAAGCGTATGATTTAGGAGTGTCAATAGAATAGTATAAATTTTGATTTATATAATTAGTTAAAGCGAGCGAAAGCAGACTGACCGCACCGCAGAGACTGAACGAGCTTGCGAGTGGGAGCGTGAGTGCGCCACGCTCGCTCAGCGGCAAATCGGAAATTATAAATTAAAGGAGTGTTATTGTGGATAGATTAAATAGAGATGAGTTGTTTTATTTAATAGCAGATGAAAAAGAAGATGAAGCACTTAAGGCGTTAGCTAAGTGCGATAACCTTGACTTTCAGGACAAAAATGGGTATTCATATTTACACATTGCTGCCCAAAGCGGATTAGCTAAAGTTGTTGAATACTTATTATCAAATGGTGCATCCATTGATATAACGGACAAATTCGGAAAAACACCTTTAATGGTTGCTATTTCAGGCTATAATGGCGATAGAACTATCGTGGATATTTTTCTAAAATATGGTGCAGATTTAGATTTAGCCGTACCCTCAGGAATAACAGACAAAAAGTTAGCTGTAATGAAGGGATTATCTTTATAAATCAGAATTTATGGAGGTGAAAGAATGAAACCCTTTTCATATTACGATAATCAAGCATGGGAAAAATGGTGGTATCCGGCTCATGAAAAGAATCCAAATCATTTCAAAAATGCAAAAGTAATTGTATTTGCTCCCGATGAAAGCGACCTCCATGAGCTTACTTTATTTTGCATAAGAGTATTAGACCATAATGGGGCGTGGGATTTTGAAATTGAGCACATTGATAATGCAGAACAAAATATCATCACTTTCAAATATAATGGAACAATTACTGCAATGAATGCTATTTCTAAAATTCGTTCCCATTGCGTCCACTCCATAAAATGGAAGTTTATTGATTGACAAATTCCGATTTATATAATTAGTTAAAGCGAGCGAAAGCAGACTGACCGCCTCGCAGAGAGTGAACGAGCTTGCGAGTGGGAGCGTGAGTGCGCCGCCTCCCAACGGTCGCACGTACCCTCTGTCCTTCGGACATCTCCCTGTACTACAGGGAGTCACTCGCTCAGCGGCAAATTCTTGTTCCGCCGACGGGACGGATGTTCAGCGGCGAACAGCTTCCAATGCCGAGAATACGCTCCATTTCGCTGATGTAGTCTCTGAGGGTATAGATGGGGACGAAAGCCTGTATCGTTCCTGCAAAGCCGCCTCCGTGAACTCTTACTGCTCCCGAACCGCCAAGTATCCGCCTGCTTATGGCAATGGCGAGGTTCAGCGGCTGTGACTGGGGAGCGGCAGGGGAGTAGATGTTCTGCAAAAGCTCCGCCGAGGACATACCCGAAGCGTTCACAAGCTCGAAAAATTCCTCTGTATCGCCGTTCCTGAGCGCCTGCGCTTCAAGGGCGGCTCTTTCGCTTTCTGCGAAGAAATGGGCGGCACGGAGCAGCTCACGGTCGGTGCAGACCTTCCGCAGCTCGGGCAGCTTTTCGTAGAATTCCTCCTCGCTGACCTCACGGAGCACCTCGCAGCCAAGCTCGTTGGCTACGTGCTTCATTTCGCCTGATATAGCGGAATAGTCTCCCGAAAGATCGGCATGGGAGCTGCCCGTAGCGGTTATGCACACTCTGTAGCCCTTGCTTTCAAAGTCGAAGCTGACCCTTTCCACAGTTGGCTCGTCGGGATCTTCAAAGTCGATGAACGAAAATCCGCCCACGGAGCTGACAAGCTGATCCATCAGACCGCTCGCCTTGCCAAAATAGACGTTTTCGGCGTACTGCCCGATACGTGCGATCTCCACCGCCCCTGCCTTTCCGCCGTTACAGTGCTCGTCGATGATAGTGCCGATGAGTATTTCAAATGCCGCAGAGGAGGACAGACCGCTTCCCACGGGCACCGAAGAATCGGCAAAAACGTTGAATCCGCCAACATTTACGTCAAGCCCTGCAAAGCCTGCCGCTACGCCACGGATGAGGGCTTCGGTGGTCTCCTTTTCGGCTTCGTTTACAGCGAGATAATCCAGCCGCACGGTACACTCGGGGCGCTCCGCCGACGAATAGCGGATAACTCCCTCGTCATGGAAAGCCACGATAGCCACAATGTCAAGGCTGACCGCCGCCGCAAGGACACAGCCGTGCTGATGGTCGGTGTGGTTACCGCCTATCTCGGTACGCCCGGAAGCGGAAAATACCTGTATATCGTCACATTCGGGGTACAGCTTTGAGAAATTCTCAGCGGCGCTCAGGTAGCGGATATGTTGCCGGAGGACGTTTTCAGCGCCGTAAAGCTCAGCGAGCTTGCCGTCAAGTTCGCCGCTGTTCAGCTTCGTGATAAAGTCGTATATAGTCATAATTTTTTCCTTTCTGCCAGATAGCCTCTTATGACAGGCTCAGCCGCTCTCATGGCTACGGGCAGTCCGTGCCCTGTGGCAAGCCATTTTGGGGATATTTTCAGCATCCGTTCAAGGGAACGGCACATCAGTCGGAGAGAGGTGGCGTGAGGCGTAATATCGGGCTTTCCCCACATTGCCGTGAACGCATCACCGCAGTAGAGCACTCCGTCCGAAAGTATGCCCGTCGAGCCGAGAGTGTGACCGCTGAGAGGGACGATATCCGCATCGTAGCCCAGATCACGCAGTATATTGCGGTTTTCAGGGCTTATCACAATGTCGGGGCGGTAGGGCTTGGTGCTGAACAGCTTCATGCCGCCGCAGAGGTTCTGCTGAACGTTCCTGAGCCTGTATTTCGGCAAAGCCGCTTTCACGGGCTGGCGGCTGTAGTGACCGATGATGGGGAGATCGTGACTGCCGAGGAGAATCTTTGCACCCGTTTTCTCCCTTAATCTTGCGGCATTGAAGTCGTGGTCAACATGAGCGTGGGTCAGGAAAATGTGGCGGATATCGTAGCCCTCCAGCCACTTCAAAAGATGGGGATAGGTGGTGTAAAATCCCGAATCTACGAGCATATCGCCGTTTCTGCCACGGATAACATAGCAGGTGACGGGCGATGTTCCGAGGTACATACATATATAATGTATAGAACCGATAGGGAAAGCGGAATTTGTGATGATCTTCATGATGGTTTGTCCTTTTGAGCTAATTTGTAAATCAGTTTCTTTATTAAACGCAAATCATACCGTCGGCTAAGGGCTGACGGCTCTCATATAGTAATTATACACTATGGGCGCTTAATCGTCTACATCGATAAGAAATATTTATGTAGAAATATCGGCGGAAAATTAGTGCAGATTCACGAAAAGGCTAAATAATACTTGACATTATAAGCGGAATGGAGTATAATTTAAGCAGACAGTTAAGTTAAACCTCACTTAAAAAGGAGAACGATCATGGCTGAAATTAATATGATCGGAAGTCCGCTTCCGAATATTCCGTGGCAGGATAAGCCTGCTGACTGCACCGCACCCGTGTGGAGATACAGTGAGAATCCGATAATCAAGCGTGATCCTCTCCCGAATGTTGCCCGTATCTTCAACAGCGCCGTTATGCCCTATGAGGAAGGTTTTATCGGCGTTTTCCGTGGGGAACAGCGTGACGGTATGCCCCATATCTACCTCGGACACAGCAAGGACGCCGTAAACTGGCAGTTCACCCCCGAGAAAATACCGTTCACCAACGAAAAGGGCGAGCCGTTCATGCCCATCTACGCCTATGACCCGAGACTGGTCAAGGTTGAGGATACTTATTATATAATATGGTGTCAGGACTTCTACGGTGCGGCTATCGGAATGGCGAAAACTACCGATTTCAAGACCTTTACCCGACTGGAGAACCCCTTCCTCCCGTATAACCGCAATGCTGTGCTGTTCCCGAGGAAGATAAACGGAAATTTTGTTATGCTGTCCCGTCCCTGCGACAACGGTCACACCGCTTTCGGCGATATTTTCCTCAGCGAAAGCAGGGATATGGAATTCTGGGGACGTCACCGCCATGTTATGGGACGCTCTGAAAACTGGTGGGAAAGCCTTAAAATAGGCGGCGGCGCTGCTCCTATCGAAACCGATAAGGGCTGGCTCATGCTCTATCACGGTGTTGTCAACACCTGCAATGGCTATGTTTACAGCATAGGTGCGGCAATTCTCGATATCAACGAGCCCTCAAAGGTGCTCCACCGCTGTGCAAATTACATCCTCGCTCCCACAGAATGGTACGAGGAAAGGGGATTTGTGCCGAATGTGTGCTTCCCCTGTGCAACTCTCCATGACCCCGAGACAGGACGTATCGCCATTTACTACGGCTGTGCAGACAGCTATGTGGGCATTGCGTTCACTACGGTGCAGGAGCTTTACGACTACATCCTTGAATACGATATGCCTGAAAAGGACGACAGAGAATCGGGCATCCGATAAGCTGCTGACCGTTCGTCAGGTAAAAATGCACAACACCAAAAATCTGCCCCCTCTCAAAGCCGTTTACCGAATATCGGGAACGGCTTTTTCTTATGCCCGACTTTGGCTCATTCGTCATTATTAACATGGACAAAGTGCACAATGGTCACAAAAAATAAAAAATCCTTCGTCAAAATTAACAAAAGTGTTTATAAAAACTTGTCTGTAATGCGCTAACCTTGCGAAATTTGCTGTAAATTCCTTTATTTTCGCAAAAAATACTTGCAGTTTTTTGTGAAATGTGATAAAATATAGTGATACTTGAAAATGACTATACTCATTTTTCGATACTATTTATAAAGGAGAACAACATGGCAAAGATCAAAGCAGCCGTGATCTTCGGCGGTACTTCCAGAGAACACAAGCTCTCACTGGCATCAGCCGCAGAGGTCATAAGAAATATTCCGCAGGACAAATACGAGGTGATCTGCATCGGTATCACAAGAAAGGGCAGATGGCTCTATTTTCCAGGTGACGTTGAGGATATCCCCACAGGCGAATGGGAACAGGACCCCGACTGCGCTTCCGCTATCATTTCCCCCGACCCACTCAACAGAGGTCTTATCATTATCGAAAACGGCGAGGCTGTTGTCAGAAGGCTTGATGTTGTATTTCCCGTGGTCATGGGCAAGCACGGCGCTGACGGCACTTTGCAGGGACTTCTCGACCTTTCGGGCATCCCATACGTGGGCTGCGGAGTTTTGGCGGCGGCTGCCTGCATGGATAAGTCCCACATCCACATGGTAATGGACGATTACGACATCGACACCGCTGACTGGAGAGTTATCACACAGAGCGAGCTGAGCGAGATAGACGAGTGCTGCAAGAGGATCTCGGGCGAGCTGGGATTCCCGCTTATCGTAAAGCCTGCAAAGAGCGGCACAAGTGCAGGCACAAGCAAGGCTTACGACTTGGAGCAGCTTATTGCGGCAGTCAAGGTCGCTTTCTCCAACGATAACAAGGTGGTCGTTGAGGAATGCATCAAGGCACGCAAGATGGAAGTCGCTGTATTCGGCTATGATTCGCTGTTTTCATCCTACGTTGGCGAGATACTCGACCCCGACAAGGTCTATGACCCCACCGAGGTCAAGCAGGGCAGCAGTGATAATCTGCAAATTCCTGCGGATATCCCCGATGATGTTCGCACAAAGATACGTGAGACTGCTGTCAAGGCTTTCAAGGCTATGGGCTGCAAGGGTCTGGCAAGGATAGATTTCCTCTATGCCGAAAACGGCAGACTGCTCCTCAACAAGATAGTCACCGCTCCCGGACTTCGCCGGAACAGCGTGTTCCCGAGACTTATGGAGCATATGGGAATGTCACGTGAGGACGTTATCGACAATCTGCTGGAACAGGCTGTTGATAATTCCGAAAGAACGTATTGACGCTGAAGAAGCATTTACAAAAGGAGACCGATCTTGAAAAGAAATGTTCTTATATCCCTGACAAGTATCCAGTGGCAGGACGACGAAAAAAGCGAGACCGAGCTTGTCACTAAGGCTAAACACAGCCGTGAGAACGGATGGGACATCATATCATACGAGGATACCTCGGCTACGGGATTTGAGGGCTCTGTCACCACCATCAAGGTGGACAAGGACAAGAACGCCTCCATTACCCGAAAGGGAACGGCTAACTCCGTTTTATCCCTTGAAATAGGCAGAAAACACTTCTGCCAGTACGGAACGCCCTACGGCAATCTGCAAATAGGCGTTTACACACACGCTATAGAGAATACCATCGTTAAGGACGGCAGACTCTATATTAAATATACACTCGATCTTAATTCCTCCTATCTGTCTGATAACGAGATAATCATGACAGTGAGGGAGTGAGAATAGAAAGGACGTTACACCAATGTCAGATCTTATCAAAAAAGCATCTACACAGCTCCGTGAGATGATTATGGACGCTCTCGGAGAGCTTGTGGCTGAACAGGCAGTACCTGCTGTTCCTCTTCCCGATTTTGCCATCGAGATACCTGCTGACAAGTCTCACGGCGACTTTGCGGCAAATACAGCTATGGTCTGTGCAAAGGCATTTAAAATGCCCCCAAGAAAGATCGCAGAGCTTATAACCGAAAAGGTTCAGCTCAGCGGCACAATGTTCGAGAAAACAGAAGTTGCAGGTCCCGGATTCATGAACTTCTTCCTCGGCAGAAAGTGGTTCTCCGAGGTTGTGGAGAACGTTCTCGCAGAGGGCGACAGCTACGGAAAGACCGACACAGGCGCAGGCAAGAGAGTGCTTGTTGAGTTCGTTTCCGCAAACCCCACAGGTCCTATGCACATCGGCAATGCCCGTGGTGGCGCTATCGGTGACTGTCTCGCAAGTGTTCTTCAGTGGGCAGGCTGGCACGCTGAAC
>JAFVBU010000092.1 GCA_017479805.1 Ruminococcus sp. | reverse complement strand
GGCAACACCGCACAAAGCACGCCTGACGGCTTTGCACTGAATCTGCTTGCATATTTTCCGTCATCTTGCACAGAAATTCCTTGACATACATCAGTATGCCTGCGGAATTTCTATACAATCTGACGAAAAATCTGACGGCGCATCTTCAGCACAATCTTTGTGCGGTATTGCCTATAATTTCAGAGGGGCGGTAAAATATTCTTTACCGCACCCTCGCTTTGATCATGGATTTTCTACTGATTTTAATTCTGCTGTGGTCGTAGTTGTTGTGGTGGCAGCAGCTGCTGCTGTTGTTCTTGGCTCGGGAGTGCCGCCCTTTGCTTCAATTTCAAGGTCTTCGATGAAGTCCTCGATAGTGCCTGCATAGCCTGTAGAGCACTTTGCGTAGTAGGTCAGCATTGCTGTAGCGTCACGGCCGTCAAGTATACCGTCGCCGTTAAGATCACCGAAAAGTCTGCCGTCTGTGATAGAGCCTGTTGACTTTGTAGTTGTGGTTGTTGTTGTTGTCTCAGCAGCCTTTGTGGTGGTGGTAGTAGTTGTAGGTGTGCCCTCCTTGAAGTCGATATCGCCGACACCGAACTTGCCCTTGCCGTCGAATGTAACGTAGAATCTTACATACTGAGCGTCCTTTGTGTCAATGTTGTAGACCTCGGGAGCGGAAGAAGCGTCCAGCTTAACTGTCTGGAATATCTCGTTGTCCTTGTAGATGGATACTGTAGCATTGCACTTGTAGCCTGATACCATAGATTCGTCCACATAGCCCATCTTGAATGAAAGGGTATCGACATTTTCAACGTTGAAGTTGATGTAACGTGGATAAACGGACTTGGAATCGTCGAAAATCAGACCTGTTGCGTATTCAGTACCGCCCATTGTGAAGAAGTTCACCTTGGGGCTTGAACCGTTGAATGTGTCTACATAGAAGTTATTGTAAGCTGCGTCAATGAAAGCCTTTGCGTCTTTATATTCGGGAACAGCATGGGGATTTGCAGCTTCTCTTTCGTCAGCCTTTAAGTCGCCCAGAGCGTAAACGCAGCCACCGTCTGTATCATCGGTCAGGAATCTGATAACTGTGCCCTTTGAAACATCGATGGTCTTGTGCTCGATGGTCATTGTGGGGGTAACGGGTATCTTCTCGATAAGCTCCTCGTCAAGGTAAACATAGACATTGCACTTGCCGTTGCCCGAATTGTCAACGTGACCCAGATCGAACGAAAGCTCCTTGATATCCTCAACATTCATGCTGAAAGTAGCAGTTGATCCGCTGTAGCTGTGAGAAAGAGTAACACCCTCATAGTAAGTTCTGCCGTTCATATTGAAGCTCTCAGCCTTAGTGTTGCCTGCGTAGGCTTTCTGATTGTTCAAATTGAAAATGCTGTCGGTCAGGTTGTTTATCTTTGCGTATGTGGGAACTGTATAGGTAAGCTCGGGAGCAAGCTCGTCAGCGGTAACATCCATTAAAGCATAAGAGCACTTGCCCTTTGGTTCGAGGTTGAATCTTACTGTCTTTGCGTCCTTTACGTCCAGCTCATAGGGGAGAATTGCCATATACGGGGCAAGTGCAACTACATCGTACTCAACGTCGTCGAGGTAGATGTGAAGATCAGCATAGTTTCCGCCTGAATCCGGGAGTCTGCCCAGAGTGAAGCTGAGCTTGCTGAGGTTCTCAACGTTGTAGGAGATAGTTGCAGAATCGTCACTGTATGCGCCGCTGAGAACGATTCCCTGATAGTAGGTACGTCCGTTAACATTGTAGTTAGTGCCCTTAGCCGAGCCTGTGTACTTCTTGGCATTGGTCATATTGTAGCCGCTGTCGATGAAAGCGCTTGACTTTGAATAAGTAGGAACAAGGTGCTCAACGCCTGCATCAAGAGAATCTACCTTGATATCGCCGATACCGTACTTGCATCCACCCTCTGTGTCGAGAACGATACGCATAGTCTTTGCATCCTTGGGGAGAGTTATCTCGCACTCATCCAGATCCATAGTCCATGTAAGGGATCTTGTCTCGGTGAGCTCGTCGTCTACATAAACATTTAGCTTTGCATTGTTTCTTTTTTCTTCGTCGATATGACCGTATGTCCAGCTTATCTTGGAAAGTCCCTCAACGTTAAGGGTAAGTGAAGCGATATCGCCCGAATAGCTTGATGAAAGAGCATAGCCCTGATAGTAAGTCCTGCCGTTCATATTGAAGCCCTCGGACTTGTTTGAGCCCTGATAAGCTGTGATATTCACATTATCATAGGAGCTTGCTATCATGCCGCTGACATTCTTGTATTCAGTTCTGGAGGATGTGATAGACGGCTTGTCGCTGTCGGCAGTGATATCGCCCAGACCGTAGTTGCTTCCGTCGCAGTCGTCGAGGACAAATGATACCTTTGAAGCCTTTGATACGTCAAGCTCATATTTGTATGCAGTCATGCTCCATGAAAGCTGAACGCTGTCCTCAAGGTTGTCGTCAAGGTATATTTTCAGCTTTGCGTCGTTTCTCTTGGCACCGTCAACGTGACCGTTCACCCATGATAGCTTGCTGATATTCTCAACATCAAAGGTGATCTCGGAATTCATGCTTGAATATGATTTACCGAGAACAATACCCTGATAGTAGGTTCTGCCGCTCATATTAAATGTAGCAGTTTTCTCGTTAGTATAGGCTGTAGCATTAGTAGCGGATAAGGTTTTGAGAGAGGGGAGAACGTCAACATAAGTTGTCTCAGCCGCAGAAGCTGTGATAGTAAAATTGGGAGTTACCTCGCCGATAACAGGTGCAGAAGCGCTGACGATAGCGAAAGCCATAGCAGCGGCTGCAAATTTCTTCATCTTCATTTTTTGTATTTCCTCCTATATAAAAAATCAATATCATTATTATAGCACACCTGCTGCGTAAATGTCAAGTTTTTAGTTTGAGTAGTTAAGTAGTGAGTAGTAAGTAGTTTTCAGAAATCAGAAAGTAGTAGGGGGCGATGCCCACATCGCCCCGACCGTTACAGTACAAATATAAATAGAGCATTGTAGGGAACGGCGTCCCACCATTTACGCATAAAATTCGCCTGTGTAGGGGCTGCCTTTGGCAGTCCTCAAACAGTCATTATAATAATCCGTTCGCATTGTTTCCCCGAGGACGCCCAAAGGGCGCCCCTACAAAATAAAAAAATACCGTCCCGAATTTAATAAAAGCGTGCGAAAGCAGAGTAAAAGTCCCGCAGAGAGTAAGCGAGTTTACGAGCGAAGCGTGATATGCGGTCGAGCTGACGTCAGCTCGGCGTGCGAAAGCAGACTCCCCGTCTCGCAGAGAGTGAACGAGCTTTGCGAGTGGGAGCGTGATATGCGCCGCCGCTCGCTCAGCGGCTTGTGCAGGATTTATAAATTTTGCTTGACTAATCGTTGAAATTGGTGTATAATATAAAGTGTAAAGCTGTATCATATATCAGAGAGTACAGCAAATCTAAGGTAAGGAGTTTATGCCATGAATAATATTTTATTTGCAGCATCAGAGTGCGTACCGTTCATAAAAACAGGCGGTCTTGCAGACGTAGTGGGCGCACTGCCTCAGTATATCAATAAGGACAATTTCGATGTAAGAGTGATCATGCCATACTACACCTGTATCCCTCAGAAGTACAGGAACGAATTCAAATACGTTACCCATTTCTATATGGACTACGGCATGAGAAAGGACGGAGTTCACGTTGGTATCATGGAATATGAGTACAACGGTATCAAGTTCTATTTCGTAGACAACGAGTTCTACTTCAAGTGTGATACTCCCTATTCCTCCGACCTGAAATGGGATATCGAAAGATTCACATTCTTCTCAAAGGCAGTTTTGGCTATTCTGCCTGTTATCGGCTTCCGTCCCGACATCATCCACTGCCACGACTGGCAGGCTTCGATGATACCTGTGTTCCTCCACACAGCTTTTGCGACCAATCCTTTCTACAGCTCAACAAAGTCGATCATGACCATCCACAACCTGAAATTCCAGGGCGTTTGGGATATCGACACATTCAAATACAACACCGCTCTGCCTGATTATATGTTCACCTCAGACAAGCTGGAGTTCCACAGAAACGCAAATATGCTCAAGGGTGGTCTGGTTTATGCCGACTATATCACCACCGTTTCCGAGACCTATGCTGAGGAGATAAAGTACCCGTTCTACGGCGAACAGCTTGACGGTCTGCTCAGGGCACGTGCGGCTTCCCTCAGAGGTATAGTCAACGGTATCGACTACAAGATATTCGACCCGACCACCGATGACAAGATATTCAAGACATTCAGCACCGCCGACGTAAAGACAAACAAGACCGAGAACAAGAAGAAAATGCAGGAGCAGCTCGGACTTCCCGTTGACGAGAGCAAGTTCATGATAGCTATTATCTCCCGTCTCACCGACCAGAAGGGTCTTGACCTTGTGAACTATGCTATGGAGCGTATCTGCGACGAAAATACGCAGTTCGTTGTCATTGGCACAGGTGACCCGAGGTATGAGAATATGTTCAAGCATTATCAGTGGAAGTATCCCGAGAGAGTTTCGGCAAATATACTTTACAATGATGAGCTGGCACACAAGCTCTATGCAGCGGCTGATGCAATGCTGATGCCGTCGCTGTTTGAGCCATGCGGACTGACACAGCTTATTTCGCTCCGCTACGGAACAGTACCGATAGTACGTGAGACAGGCGGACTGAGGGACACAGTTCAGCCGTACAACGAATTTGACGGCACAGGCACAGGCTTCTCGTTTGCAAATTATAACGGTGACGAAATGCTTGGAGTGATAAACTACGCAAAGCATATATATTTCAATCATCGTGACCAGTGGGACAAGATGGTAGTACGTGACATGGAAGCTGATTTCTCATGGAACAGCTCCGCCCTCCAATACGAAGGAATGTACGACTGGATGATAAACTGGTAAGTGGGGACGCCCCCACGGGCGTTCACGCTTCGCTCGTAAACTCGCTTACTCTCTGCGGGGCGGGGAGTCTGCTTTCGCACGCTGTTACAAATGTGGGGCGCAAGCTGGCGTCAGCTTGACCACACTCACGCTCCCACTCGCAAAGCTCGTTCACTCTCTGCGAAACTTTTACTCTGCTTTCGCACACGGGAGTAAATTCGTGCATGGGGCATGGTATTTTGTAGGGGCGCACATTGTGCGCCCCTACTATTTTCTATAAAATAATCACTCATAAACTATTGCTCCACCAATTAACTCTTGAATAATTATTGCGAAGGACTGGCAGTGAAAGACAAGGAAGAAAGTCGAAGGAAT
>JAFVBU010000091.1 GCA_017479805.1 Ruminococcus sp. | reverse complement strand
TTTTATTTTCTTTTTCTTTTATTCTTCATGCTTTCCCAACTGCCAGAACGCCACTGCACTCGCCGCCGCCACATTCAGCGAATCCACCCCATGTGCCATCGGTATCTTAATAGTATACTCGCAAGCCTCAATAGTAGCTTCCTTCAATCCCTCGCCCTCAGTACCAAGTATCACAGCCAGTTTTTTCTCCCTCATAAGCCGCTCATCGTTTATCTTCACGGTATCCTTACGCAGTGCCATTGCCGCTGAAGCGAATCCGCATTTTTTCAGTACGCCGATATAATCGGGAGAGAAACAATGGAAATACGTCCACGGCAGTTGGAACACCGTTCCCATGCTGACACGCACCGAACGGCGGTACAAGGGGTCGCTTGCAGAGGGAGTGAGCAGAACAGCGTCAAATCCCAGAGCTGCCGCACTTCTGAAAACTGCGCCGATGTTGGTCTGGTTCATCACATCCTCCAGCACCGCAACTCTCTCGGCTTTTGCAAGCAGTTCCTCGGGTTCGGGGAGACTTTTCCGCTTCATGGCGCATAGAATTCCCTGTGTCATTTTGTAGCCCGTAAGGGCGGTGAGTGTCTGTGACGAGGCGGTGTAAACGGGGATATTTCCGCATTTTTCGATTATGTCCCGAGCCTGTCCGTCGATGTATTTCCGCTCTGTAAGAAGCGATAAAGGCTCAAACCCTGCCGCAAGAGCCGTGCGAATGACCTTCGGGCTTTCGGCAATGAACATAGGCGTATCCGCATTTTTCAGTTCAAGCTCCGAGGTGTCGGTATATGGCTGTAATTCGGGGATAGTTATATCGTTTATCTCAATTATCTTAGGCATTTTTCCCTCACACAGTTATTATTTCGATCTCATCGCCGCCTGTTCCGTCAAGAAACACGGCAGGAATATCGGGTATGCTCTTTTTCAGCCTGTATTTCTGCATTCTGTCCAGCTCGGGAACGTATCTGATGTTGTTATTGGTAAATTTCCCATCTGTCAGCATATCTTTCAGCTTTTGGAGAAACTGAGTATCGGACACACATTCCTCGCCGAGAAGAAACTCATAGCCCTCTGCAAGCTCAAATATCATAAGCGCCGTACCTGCGTCACAGTGAGGATTATTGATGATACTTTTCGGCACATCAAGCCCGTTGTCCCAATTGTAATTGTAAGCTATCATATGCATGAGCGTCGGGGCATCAGATTTGCCAATAAGTTCAGTAATTTCGCCGATCTCCTTTTCGTACAGAATATCACTGAGCATTTCACTTGTAACGTCCATTTTTCACCTCATCAAATTCGTATTACACCAAAAAAACGAGCGGACTTTTAATCCGCCCGTTTTTATTACCAACCGTAGTAGGAATCGTCGTATCCGTAGTTATAGCTGTCTCCGTAGCTATCGCCGTAGCTGTCACCATAGCTGTTGCCGTACCAGCCCTGACCGCTGTTATCGTTGTAGTCATAGCCGTAAGCGTAGTTATTATCGTAGTTGTAGTCGTGGCCTGTGCTGCCGTTGCCTGCTTAGGTCTCGTCATTGTATATAGGGTTGCCGT
>JAFVBU010000090.1 GCA_017479805.1 Ruminococcus sp. | reverse complement strand
GGGTGTTGAACATATGGCGTTCGCAATTGCTAAGTATACCACAAACACAAATTAAGTCAAGACCAAGGCAAGCGCCATAAATGGCGGTCTTGACTTAATTTGCGTTTGTGGTTCGGGGCAATTACGCAAACGCCCAGCCCCTCCCGACCACCTAAAAAGTTATTTACCCGATTTTTTGTCAATCGAAGTAAGTGCCTATATCAGCGCCGTTGTTGTACTCCTTGCGGATACGGACGATTATAGAGCCGTCGGGCTGCTGAAGCTCCTCGTCGATCTTGTAGCGGGTCTTGTATTTGTCGAGCTGAGCCTTATAGCGCTGTAACTCGTCACGGTTTGCTTTGATGATGGTATCCTCGGAAAGACCGCTGTTTTCTTTTTGCTGGAACTTTAATGTCTGCATAATGCAGGCTGACTGTATTCTTTTCATTTTCGCACACTCCGTAATTATTCAGCATATCGCTGTAAAATAATTATAGCAGAAAAGCAGGATCTTTTCAAAGCGATTTTTTCACAAAGATGTGGTGTGGGATAATTGGTGAAAATGCTGAAATATTGCTGTTACTCTCATCGAGGATGGTTGAATGAAACTTTGTAGGGGACGGCGTCCCGTGCCCTATGCTGAAATTAACATAAATCCATATACAAATTTACTAACGTCGAGCGAAAGCAGAGTAAAAGTTTCGCAGAGACTGAACGAGCTTTGCGAGTGGGAGCGTGAGTGTGGTCGAGCTGACGCCAGCTCGTAGGGGACGGCGTCCTCGGCGTTCCACGCCTTACGATGAAATTAACATGACTCCATGTAGGGGCGGATATCATCCGCCCGAATTGTATGGGCTGACACTCTAACACATAAGTCCCCATATCATTGACAAACCACCTCATTAATGCTAAAATAATAACATAAAATCTAAGGAGTGAAATAATGGCACGGCTCATAAGTGAAAAATTCAGCCGGTGGGAAAATGAATGTTACGACCGCTGGAACAGGCTGAAAAATGCCGAGGAGGAAATAAACCGCTATTTCATCGGCGAATACGGCATCGGTGACGAGCTCGACCCTTACGTTGCCGACAAGGACGTAACTGTCCGAAAAGCCGACCTTGCCCGTGAGATACGCAGTCTCATCAGCTATGCCGTCGGCTGTATCTTCGGGCGCTACTCCCTCGACTGCGACGGGCTGTGCTATGCAGGCGGCGAATGGGAAAGCGGCAAATACCGCACTGTCATCCCCGTCACCGACAACATCATCACCATCCCCGACCTTACAAGCCGTATCATCGACTTCGTGGAAAAGGTCTACGGCAGCGAAACTCTTGACGAAAACCTGCAATTTATCGCCAATGCCCTCGGTGGCGGTCAGCCTGCGGAGGTCATTGAAAAATATCTGCTGAAAGAATTTTTCCCCGACCACTGCAAGATCTACCACAAGCGCCCCATTTACTGGATGTTCGACTCGGGGCGGAAATGTCACTTCAAAGCCCTCTGCTATATGCACAGGTGGAACAGCGGTATACCGTCACTTCTGCGTGAGAAGCACGTACTGCCGCACATAGCGGAATTGCAGGAATTATCGGCAAAAACCGCCGACGAGCTGAAAACCGCTATCCCCTCCGACAAGCCACGGCTGAAACGGCACATGACCAAGCTCAGCGGACAGTGCGAGGAGCTTTCAGCCTTTGCACAGCGCCTTGCCGCCCACAGCGAAGATATCGACCTCGACGACGGTGTAAAGGTGAACTACGCTAAATTTGAGGATGTGCTGGAGAAAATCAGCCGCTGACAAGCTGACGTCAGCTTGGTCGGCTTCACATCCTGTGCCGACATCCCCTCATGTTCAAACAGTATCCTACCTCACATTCGGGCAACCACACTCACGATTCGGCGCAAGCGCCTTACTTTGTACGTTAATGCTAATCTGCTTTCGCTCGTTGGCACTATTTATATATGATCGTAATGGACGGCATCCCCAACGTCCCACAGATAGCTATACAAATATGGGGAGAACATTGTAGGGGCTGCCTTTGGCAGTCCTCAAAAAACAATAATACAAACTGATTTGCATTATTCCCCGAGGGCGCCCAAAGGGCGCCCCTACACAAATCCTTGAATTACCACCACGAATTTACTACAGTCGTGCGAAAGCAGACTGACCGCTCCGCAGAGACTGAACGAGCTTTGCGAGTGGGAGCGTGTTTGCGCCGCCTCCCAACGGTCGCACGTACCCTCTGTCCTTCGGACATCTCCCTGTACTACAGGGAGTCACTCGCTCAGCGGCAAATTCCGATTTATAAAATAGTTTCAGCGAGCGAAAGCAGACCGACCGCCTCGCAGAGACTGAACGAGCTTGCGAGTGGGAGCGTGAGTGTGGTCGAGCTGACGCCAGCTCGGGGGTCAGTGTTTTCGGTGTTTCAGAAAATTGCTGATGTTCATTGCCGCACTTACTGAACAACTGCACACAGCCACGATCATTAATGGCTTAGGGAAGCTGTCGCCAATTATCATGCCTGCAATAAACAGTATGCATCCTACTATAACAAAAACAGTTAACGCAATACCTAAAATATTTTTCATAAGTTTCCTCTCTATAATTTTTAATCGTATTCAGAAACAATGAACTGAAAATCATCCGTCTTGTCCAGCAGCGGTACGGCACGCTCCCTGATACGTTCCGTCATTTCGCTGACTACTGTCTCAAACAGCGGACAGGGCGCACATTGCAGCATTATTCCGATAGTGTGATCATCACAGGCGATCCTGTTTTCGTAGGGATAATCACCCGAATTATTCAGCAGCATCCGCAAAAATTCAGAGTTCTCCGCACGTTTTCCCGCACTTTCAATAAGCGCCTGCTTGTCTGCCTCTGTTGCAGGCTTTGCAGCATAATCAAAGCTCTCGCCGTCGTAAAACCACTCAATAAACAAGCGAAATAGCTTCTCACGGCGCTCCAGAAGCTCCTTTGTTATCAAAGCGGCACTCTGCTCCGCAAAGTCCAGGACTTCAGCCTTTGCGTCGTTCTCATCAAGGTAATGCAGATAGACCAGCAGCACATCCTCGCCGTCATGCATCTCCACGCAGTACAGCTCACCGCTTTCACGGTAGGTCGCTGTCAAATGGGCGAGAACATCCTGCTTTTCCAGCTCATACAGCCTGACCTTGTTTCCTCGGTTCGGGACTTCATAGGTAAGTATATTATATGACTCAAAGCAAAGTGTCAGTACGTTATCATCTTCGGTGTGAAGCTCATTGAGGTGGTACATTCCCTGACGAAAACGCAGAGGGATACGTATTTCTTCATTCATGGCATAACTCTCCTTTCGTATTGCACATTTTGGTTTAATGTAATATCAATTATAGCATAACGCCGCCAATATGTCAATTTATGTTTTGAGGTTTTAGGTGTCAGTGTAGGGGGCGAACAGTGTTCGCCCGAAGCGGTAAATACGCATTTTTACGGGCGCACAATGTGCGCCCCTACAATATTCTATACATATTTGTTCGGTTATCGACGGGCGGCGAAACGCCGCCCCTACACCCTTACATCTGACACCTAAAAAACTAAGCACTCATACACTTATACACTAATACACTAATACACTTTACTTTCCGATCACTTGATTTTCGCAGGAAATTATGCTATAATGGTAAATATACATTAACAAAAAGGAGTTAAAATTATGCATGATACGATATTAAAGAAGTCCCTCGCTTTTATCTCTGCCGCTCTCCTGCTGCCTGCTGTTCCTCTCTCTTACGCACAGGCTGAGGATGCGCTGACTGACAGCGGTATCAGCTATAAGGAGCTTCCGCAGACTATGCAGAACCCTGCCGCAGGCTACACAACGACCGTCTGGGCGAAATGTGCTCCCAACAAGACCGACGTTTACAGTCCCACAGGAAGCCTTGTCCTTTTCTTCATCGATATCGGCGGCTTTTCCGGCGGTGCAAACGGCACTACCGACGACAGCGGCAAGTACACCCCGGGCAAGGATTACGACCTTGACAAGACATTTTTCGATTCATGGCGGCAGACCCTTGACAACTGCCGAAAAAACGGCAGTCTTGTGGGGCTTCGTTTCCGCTACGATGCCAACGGCAAGGACGATCCCGAGCCTGCCACATTTGACAAGGTCCTCGCCCATATCAAGCAGATAAAGGACAGCAAGCTCCTCGACGACTACAGAGATATCATCGTTATGGTGGAGTCGGGCTTCGTTGGGAAATGGGGCGAACAGCACGGCGGAAAATATACCTCTGTTGAGTACAAGGCAAAGCTGCTGAACGCTCTTGTTGAGGCTGTCCCAGAGAGTATCCCCATAACCGTCCGCACTCCCGATACCTTTGCGGAATGGGCAGGCATAAAGCGAAATCAGCTCAACGACTCCAAAATACTGGCTGACGCCGCTGATAACGGCAATGACAAGGTGCTCTCCACACGTATCGGTATGTACAACGACGGCTACATGGGAAGCAATTCCGACTTAGGCACGTTCGCCGACCGCACCATTGAGACTGACTGGCTGAACCGTGTTGCGGAGCACACCTACTACGGCGGCGAATTTTCGGGAAATATCGAGTTTGCCAAGCAGTACGACACCTATCTCCCCGAAAACTGCATCCCCGAGATGTACAAAACTCATCTCAGCTACATCAACGGCAATATTTTCGGGCTGTACAAGGACATGGAGTACACGGAGAAATACGCTGTTGAGGGTGCGGACAACTCCGCTTACTACGGGCAGAGCGTTTTTCAGTTCATCCGTGACCATATCGGCTACCGCTTCATCGTCCGTGACTCCAAGCTGACTGCCAATGCAAAGCAGGGCGACATAGTGAAGCTGAGGTTCAGCGTGGAAAATACGGGATTTGCAAACATTATCCCCCACACCGACAGCTACATCATTCTTGAAAAGGACGGCGTATATATCTGCGCCTACGCCGACGATATCGAGCCAAATAGCTGGAAGTCATGCACCACCACCGAAAACAGCCTTGACCTGCGTATCCCTGACAATATCAGCGAGGGCAAGTGGAATATCTACCTGAAAACCACCGTCGGCGGCTACCGTGCAAAGCCTGACAGCATGACACTTTCTTCTGTCAGATTCGCAAATGAGGGCACATGGAACGCTTCTCTCGGCGCAAATCTTCTGGGTACGGTGGATATCGCCAAGTCCGACAAGCACGGCACTGACGACCGTTTCCGTCCCATGAGAGAGCATGACAATGCCAATGGCTCGACTGAGTATTATTACTCCAACGCCACTCCCGTTACAGACGGTGCTGTGACCTTTGACGGCGAATGGACGGAGGATATGGAGGTCGCAAAAAATGACAGCGGACAGAGCATATCCGTCAGAGCAGACGAGAATTTCCTCTATGTCATGAGCAAAATGCCAACAGGCGCAGACGCTCCCGTTTATAATATTCAGCTCAAAAATCCACACAGCGGCGAGAATTACTGGATGTACTACGCTTCAAACGGCTTCATCTATTTCAACCATGAGACACGTGGCGAGAGTGACTGCAAGTGGAGCGGCGACACCGTTGAATTCAGGCTTCCCCTTGATGTTTTCGGACTTGAAGCAGGCGACGTTATCGACAGTCTCCGTGTGTTCCTACAGGACAGCGGCAACGACTGGAAAGTAATGGGCGACATCACAGCTTCAAAGGTGACTGTTTCCCCTGATATTACAGTTTATACCGCAGAAAAGGATATCAGGCTGAAAGAGGGAGATATGTACACATTCCGTGTGGATTCACCTGTTGAGGGGCTGGCTTATCAGTGGCTCAAGGACGGCGAGCCAGTGGAAAAGGCAAATGAAGCTATGCTCCATATTTCCGACGTGACCGCCGATACAAAGGGTGAATACTCCGTGAAGCTGACCGCCGAAAACGGCGTTGAGCGCATAGTTCCCGTGGCAAATGTGCTTGAAGTCACCTCTGATACCGAAAAGGAACTCATCGCAGGCGACGCAAACTGCGACGGCGGAGTTGACCTTTCCGATGCGGTGCTTATCATGCAGTTCATTGCAAATCCCGACAAATATGGCAGAAACGGCAGTGAACCGAAACACATCACCGAACAGGGCGAGCTCAACGGCGATGTTTCGGGAAATAACGACGGTCTGACCGCAAGGGACGCTCTTGCTGTACAGAAATATATGCTGAAACTCATTGACAAGCTCCCCGAGCCTGACAATACAGACAAATAATTGCGAAAATATTTTCAGAATTCTATTGATTTTTGACTGTGCATATGTTATAATGAGTACACAGTTTATCATCAGGAGGTCTTTATATGATAATTAATCAGGAAATATACTGGAATATCATGGATTATATCTTTGCGAACAATCACTTCATCGAGAACCCTCAGAACCCAAAGGATATTACTGCCCTCGAATTCTCCGAGGAGGGCAAGGGCGTGTGGCTGAAAAATCTGCTTGAAGCCTTTGAAAGCGACAAATGCCCGAGAGAAGCCATCCTTACCGTTTTCCACATCCTCGAAATACGTGAAATGATAAGGACAAACTATGCCGCTGCATTCAAGGATCACAGAATAATGGACCTGACTGCAAAGGGCTATGAGGAATACATGAAGCATAAAGGTATAATATGAATCAGCGTGGGCGGTGTGCGATACATCGCCCATTTTTCATATCTCACACGTGCAGTAATAGTCCACGTTGTCGGGTGTTTCCGCAATAGCGGCAACGGCGTCCGCAAGGTATTTTATGCTTTGCTTTGTATCGGCGCTGTGTATCTGATAGCGGCTGTTGGTGTCGTCCAAAATGCTTGTACCGCCGAAGCCCTGCCGCACGAAGCTGATGCAGACTGAGGTCTCTCTCATGCGCTCACGCAGAAGCTGTTCACAGCCGTAGGAACGGAGGATATACCTGTTCCTGTTTTCGCCGGAAATATCGGCGGTGCTGCCAACGGCGATTATTTGTCCCCTGCTGCCGATACAGCCGACCATACCGCAGATAGCCTCGTATCTGAACGTACCCGAAACGAGGAGGTCGATGCGGTGCGGCGGAGCTTTTCTGCCGTTTATTATCTTTACTTTGTAGCCGAGCTTGTTAAGTTTCCGTGATATTATTCTGCTGAGATGTTTTTCTGTATCTGTAATGACAGCTTTTTTGTATCTCATGGTAAAAATATGCCTTTCATAAGATTACCGATCCCAATTCCATCATGGGCAATACCGCACAAAGATTGTGCTGAAGATGCGCCGTCAGATTTTTCGTCAGATTGTATAGAAATTCCGCAGGCATACTGGTCTGTCGGTCAGCCCCTCTGTCAGCTTCGCTGACACCTCCCCCCACTGGGGGAGACCACGTATGTCAAG
>JAFVBU010000089.1 GCA_017479805.1 Ruminococcus sp. | reverse complement strand
GCCGATTCCGTAAGGGGCGATGAGGTCACGTACAAACCCCACAGCAACAGCGAATACTTCTATTCCGAGCGAATCGACCAATGCAATGAGATATGGCTGGAGCGCAGACGGGGCGAGCAAGAGACCGAAACCGAGGATATATGGCTCAGTCCCTACTGCATGAAGCGCCCGAGCAGTCAGAAGTTCTATGCCGAGCCTATGGCAAACGGCGGCATTATGGAAGTCCATCTGAACGAGCTGTTGAGCTTCGATGAGACCGCAAAGGTGCTGGCAGAAGCCTTTGGAGACCGCATAAAGATAAACGACGTTACAGCGTTGTTCAGCATTGAATACTATACAACATTTGAACTGGACGGAAAAACATTCGATTTCGATATTGATTGCTGGGAGCTTGTGGGTATAAGCCCAAAATATAAAGAGGATTCATACCTTATACATGAGATAGTAAGGGCACTGAATAAGTATAGCCGTTAGGAAATTGAGAATTGAGAATTGAGACTTGAGAATTGAGAATTGAGAATGTAGGGGCGCACAGTGTGCGCCCGTGGATACGCTGAAAATAATGTGTCCCAACTGTAGGGGCGGCGTTCCGCCGCCCGTGCCTTAACGCAAAAATAACAATAAACAATATTAAAATTTAGTGCAAGCGAGCGAAAGCAGAGTATCGTTAACGTACAAAGTAAGCGAGTTTACGAGCGAATCGTGTGCGCCGGCGGAGGCTCTCCGCACAGCTTGGATGGAGATGAATAATTATGCTTACCCTTGATAAAGTATATCATGCAAGATACGTTTTGAAGCAGGTCATCAGGGAAACTGATGTAATTCGTGCGCCGAAGATAAATCCCGAGTCGGATATCTACCTGAAAACCGAGAATTTACAGATAACAGGTTCTTTTAAGGTCAGAGGAGCTTACTACCGTATGTCTCAGCTCTCCGGCGAGGAAAAGGAGCGTGGAGTAATTGCCTGCTCAGCAGGAAACCACGCTCAGGGAGTAGCCCTTGCCGCCGCTAAAAACGGCATAAAGTCGCTGATATGTCTCCCCGACGGCGCTCCCATTTCCAAAGTCGAAGCTACAAAAAGCTACGGCGCAGAGGTGGACTTGGTAAAGGGTGTCTACGATGATGCCTACGCCGAGGCACTCCGTCTGCGTGACGAAAAGGGCTATACCTTTATCCATCCTTTCGATGATGAGAACGTCATTGCAGGTCAGGGAACCATCGGTCTGGAGCTTTTGGAGCAGATACCCGATATGGATGCAGTTATCGTGCCTATCGGCGGCGGCGGACTTATTTCGGGAGTTGCCTTTGCCATCAAGAGCCTTGACCCGAGAATAAAGGTCTACGGCGTGCAGGCGGCAGGCGCTCCGAGTATGTTCAACTCCGTCAAGGACGGCAAGATAGAGTGTCTCAGCAGTGTATCGACTATCGCTGACGGTATCGCAGTAAAAGAGCCGGGCGAGAACACCTTTAAGCTGGTTTCGGAGTATGTGGACGATATTGTCACTGTTACGGACGACGAGATATCGGCGGCTATACTTGCGCTTATGGAACAGCAGAAGCTGGTGACCGAGGGCGCAGGAGCAGTTCCCGTAGCGGCGGCGATGTTCAACAAAGTCCCCATAAAGGGCAAGAAAGCGGTATGCCTCCTTTCGGGCGGAAACATCGATGTTACCATACTTTCGAGAGTTATCAAGCGTGGACTTCTCATGTCGGGACGCTCCTACTCAATGATGATAGAGCTTATCGACAAGCCCGGACAGCTTATGGACGTATCACGCATTATCGCAGAGCTGGGCGGAAACGTTACCTCTATCCACCACGAAAGGGCAAACGAGGGCTCGGCAGTAAACGGCTGTTATCTGCGAATAGTCCTTGAAACGAGAAACTACGAGCATATCGAAGCTATCAAGCAGGCACTTGCCAACGAGGGCTTCAAGGTGCTGAGCAGTAATTGAGCGTATATCCGTTCGGAAATTGAGAATTGAAAATGGAGAATTGAGAATGTAGGGGCGCACATTGTGCGCCCGTGGGAACGCTGAAATTAACGTGCCCCCAACTGTAGGAACGGCGTCCCCGACGTCCCAAGCCTTACGAAAGAACTAACTTAAAACGAAATGTAGGGGCGGATATCATCCGCCCGTGGGAACGCTGAAAACATTCCCAAAAAGAAGGAAGTGCAAAAATATGGGTATGACAATGACGCAGAAAATACTTGCGGCTCACGCAGGACTTGATAAGGTGCAGGCAGGACAGCTTATCCTTGCCGATCTTGACCTCGTCCTCGGAAACGATATCACATCCCCTGTGGCTATCAAGGAGTTCGGCAAGCTCAACAAGGACAGCGTGTTTGACAGAAATAAGGTCACTATGGTAATGGACCACTTTGCGCCCAACAAGGATATAAAGGCGGCAGAACAGTGCAAAATGTGCCGTGACTTCTGTAACGACAAGGAGATAACTCATTTCTACGATGTGGGAAAAATGGGCATAGAACACGCTCTGCTCCCCGAAAAAGGTCTTGTTACCGCAGGAAATGCCGTTATCGGTGCGGACTCCCATACCTGCACATACGGCGCATTGGGAGCATTTTCAACAGGTGTCGGCTCAACTGATATGGCTTGCGGAATGGCAATAGGAAAGGCATGGTTCAAAGTGCCCTCGGCTATAAAGTTCGAGCTTAAAGGCTGTCTCAGACCCTATGTTTCGGGAAAGGACGTTATACTCCACATCATCGGCAAGATAGGCGTTGACGGCGCTCTCTACCGCTCTATGGAGTTCACGGGCGAGGGACTGGCTTCACTGACAATGGCTGACCGTTTGTGTATTGCAAATATGGCTATCGAGGCAGGCGCTAAGAACGGCATATTCGAGGTGGACGATATCACTCTTGACTACATAAAGGAGCACGGCGCTGCCGAGCCAGTTATATACAAGGCTGACGAGGATGCCGAATACGACGAGGTCATCACCATTGACCTTGCCAACATCGAGCCTACAGTGTCTTTCCCGCATCTTCCCGAGAATGCCAAGACCTTTGACGAGATAGGCGATATCAAAATAGATCAGGTCGTTATCGGCTCATGTACCAACGGCAGACTTGAAGACCTTGTGGCTGCGGCTGATATAATGAGAGGTCATAAATGTGCGGAGAATGTGCGTGTTATCGTCATTCCTGCTACACAGCAGATATACCTTGACGCTATGGAAATGGGACTGCTGAAAACCTTTATCGAGTGCGGTGCAGTTGTGTCAACTCCAACCTGCGGTCCATGTCTCGGCGGATATATGGGCATACTTGCCGCAGGTGAAAGGGCAGTCACCACCACCAACCGCAACTTTGTGGGACGTATGGGTCACGTTGAGTCGGAGGTATATCTTGCAAGCCCTGCAACAGCCGCTGCAAGTGCGTTAACAGGCAAGATAACAAGTCCGTGGGAGGTAATGAGCATATGAAGTACACAGGAAATATCATAAAATACGGCGACAACGTTGATACAGACGTAATAATCCCTGCAAGATACCTCAACACCAGCGACCACAAGGAACTGGCTTCACACTGCATGGAGGATATCGACAAGACCTTTGTGAGCCGTGTACAGCAGGGAGATATCATCACAGCAGGTCAGAATTTCGGCTGCGGCTCGTCCCGTGAGCACGCTCCCATTGCTATAAAGGCAAGCGGAATATCGCTTGTTATCGCCAAGAGCTTTGCACGTATATTCTACCGCAACGCAATAAATATCGGGCTTGCAATAGTGGAATGTCCCGAGGCGGCAGAGGGCATAAGCGAGGGCGACAGGGTCGAAGCAGACCTTGATAACGGCATTATCCGTGACCTGACCACAGGCAAGGAGTACAAGACCGAGCCTTTCCCCGATTTCGTCCAGAAAATAATCGAAAACGGCGGACTTATGCAGTCCATCGCCAATGGCATTATTTAAAATTGAGAATTGAAAATGGAGAATGATTTTGCCAATGTTATTCTAATATGTCAGCGAAGCTGACATATTAATTCTCAATTCTGCATTCTCAATTAATAAAACAAAGGAGAGTTTATTATGATCAAGATCCACACAGACAAAGCGCCTGCCGCAGTAGGTCCTTACTCGCAGGCTGTAGTATCAAACGGAATGGTTTACACCAGCGGACAGATAGCTATTGACCCTGTCAGCAACACCGTCAAGGCACAGACCATCGAGGAGCAGACAGAGCAGGTAATGCAGAACTTAGGAGCAGTCCTCCTCACCGCAGGTTCTTCATTCGAGAAGGCTGTAAAGACCACCTGCTTCCTTGCTGATATGAACGATTTTGCCGCATTCAACGAGATATACGGCAAATACTTCACATCCCTCCCTGCAAGAAGCTGCGTAGCAGTAAAGACCCTCCCAAAGGGCGTTCTTGTAGAAGTTGAGGTAATTGCTGAGACTACTCTTTAAGGTGTCAGGTATCAGGTTTTAGATGTAGGGGCTGCGGGCTGACGCCGGCACTAAATATGGTCAGGGCGTGTAATGATACTTTTTGTAGGGGCTGCCTTTGGCAGCCCTTTTGTTTTGTACGGTCACAAACGGGCGCACACTGTGCGCCCCTACTGCTTACTGCTTTCTGATCTCTGACAACTTAAATCAGATACCTATTTTGTTACAGCGAGCGAAAGAAAACTCCCCGACTCGCAGAGAGTGAACGAGCTTGCGAGTGGGAGCGTGAGTGTGGTCGAGCTGACGCCAGCTCGGACGCCAGCTCGGACGTCAGCTCGGGCTTGACAATAACGTTAGATTGTTATATAATAAACCTGTTCAAGCAAAAAATCCCCTCACAGGAGGTACAATATGATCTGCTTTAAATGCGGAAGTATAATAGATGACGATTCTGCGTTCTGTACTATATGCGGTGCGGAGCTGAAAGAGCCTGATACCCTCGTTCTCGGCGAGGAAAAAGCTCCCGACTTCCTGTCGGAGGGCTCTGAGCCTACCATGCTCCTTTCCGATGAGGAGTTGCAGGACGCTTTTGTCAATGAGTACGGCGGAAACCTCGACTCTCCCTCGCAGTTCGGCGAGCCTGCCGACAGCTCCCGTGACTTCTTCTACAACTCCGATACAGCCGAGAATACCGACGATCTCATGCCGTTCAACGAGTACCGCTCCCCCGAGCAGCCCAATGACCACGACTTCTCCCGTCCTAAATCCTTCAACGACAACAGTGACACAATGCCCCTTGATGCTCTCATGGAGCAGGAGGGCTGCATTCCCGAGCCGCCGCTGCCTGAGCCTTACACAGAGCCGTACAACGAGCCATACGGCGCTCCCTACGGTCAGCCCTACGATGAACCTTATCCGCAGGATAACGGCTACAGTCAGCCCTACAATGAGCCTTACCGCCCTGCTCGGGAGCAGCCGCCTGTTCGTGACCCACAGCAGCAGCGCAGGCGCACAGCCGCAAAAAAGCCTGCAAAAGTCGGTGCAGGCAGGGTAATAGGAGCGGTTTTTGTTTCGATATTCGCACTGTTCTTCCTCTTGCTGTTCAGTCTCACACTCAGCATAAAGCTGGGACTTTCGGGCGGTATCGTCCGCAACAACATTGCCAAGCTGGACGACCGCACTCTCCTTGAATCGGAGTTTGACGGAAATGAGCTTTCCAACACCCTTTTCGGCTCGCTGGGACTGAAATACGCAACAGGCGGCATTGCCACGGAGAGCAGCTTCCGAAACTATATGCTCCGCACCGATTTTGTCAATTATATCGGCAGAACGGCTCACAGCTACCTTAACTACCTCATCGACGGCACGGGAAGCGACCCGTCCATCACAGCCGAGGACTTTGTTTACGACTTCGTGAAAAGCAACAACAAGGCTTGCATTGAGGAATGGGGCTACAGCATGACCGACAACGAGTACAGCATACTGACGCAGAATCTTGAATCTGACGGCTTCTCCTACGTAATGAGCATACCTCAGTGGAGCAGCTACCTCGGGTTCAGCCTGCGTAACCTTAAATTCCTGTTCTCGTTCCTGACTATCGCTGTATTCCTCATCATTTCCGCTCTGCTGTTCATCTGGACAGCGATAGTTCTTGACGGAAGCAGCAGGCATATCACAGGCTTTTTCGGCAGCATACTTAACATATCGGGAGTAATTATGGTGATAATCGGCGGTGCATCGGTGCTTGTGCCTGCACTGGCTTATGTGTTCGCTCACCAGACTGTATTCTACGTGCTTTCCCATGCGCTCCTCACCTTTGCACTGATAGCTCTCTGCACAGGTGCGGCTGAAATAATCCTCGGCATTATCTTTAAAACAGTACGTAAAAGATTGAATTGACCCATAATTGAGAATGGAGAATTGAGAATTGAGAATGTAGGGGCTGCCTTTGGCAGCCCTTCAGCGTACAAAAAAAATTAAATCCAACTGTCAGAAATCAGAAAGTAGAAAGTAGTAGGGACGCCCATTGGGCGTCCTCAGAGTGAAAAAAACATCATTTTAATTGTTGATATGCGGGCGGCGGAACGCCGCCCCTACAGACGATAACGATATATTAATAAATTGTAGGGGCGCCGTTTCGGCGCCCGTGTTGGTTTTATTCACAAAATGTGCTTTTTCGCCAAACTGACGGGCGCACACTGTGCGCCCCTACACCCTGAAACCTAAAAAGCTAAGCACTCACACACTAATACACTTATACACTAAAATTCACAAAAACCATTGACATTTCAGCAGCATTGCGTTAAAATTAAATTAATCTGATATTGTGAGATATTATTTGCTGTTGTGAACCAT
>JAFVBU010000088.1 GCA_017479805.1 Ruminococcus sp. | reverse complement strand
CGGTCTTTCGGGCGGTGCTGACAGTGTGGGACTTCTTCTCGCTCTTTATGAGCTTCGTGACAGGCTGGATATAACCGTTGAAGCGCTCCATGTGAACCATTGTCTCCGTGGGGCTGAAAGCGACCGTGATGAGGAGTTCTGCCGCAGTCTTTGTGAAAGGCTCGGTGTGCCGTTCAGTGCGTTCAGAGTGGACGTAAAGGGCTATGCACAGGAAAATTCCCTTTCCGATGAGGAAGCCGCACGAAAGCTGAGGTACGGCGTTTTTGCCGAAAATTCCGTAGGAAAGAAGATAGCCACCGCCCACAATGCCAACGATAATCTTGAAACTGTCATTCTCAACCTTGCCCGTGGCACGGCGCTCAAAGGTATGGCAGGGATACCCGTGAAAAGGGGCAATATCGTCCGTCCACTCCTTACGGTGAGCCGTCAGGAAATCGAAGAATATCTGAAAAAGCTGGGGCAGGACTTCGTTACCGACAGCACCAATCTCTCCGATGACTACACCAGAAACAAGATAAGGCATAAAATTCTGCCTTTGTTGCGGGAGGTTAACAGCTCGGCTGTGGCTACATCCGTCCGCTCCATCGGTGCCATGAGAAGTGAAAATGAGCTTATCGAGGAGCTGACCGACGAGGCGGAAAGGCAGTACAGACAGGGCAATACCTTTTCGGGACTGGAAAATGCACACTCAGTTGTGCGCCGAAGATGCCTTGCAAGGCTGCTTTCGGAGAACTCTCTCCCCTACTCCGCCGACAGGCTCGAAGAAGCCGAAAGGATAGCTGTAAAGGGCGGAAAGCTCAATATTTCGGGGAATACCTACTTTGTGTCCGACGGTCACTGTGCAAGTCTGACGGCCATCGAAAATAAAGGCGGCACAGAGCTTATAGAAAAGGAACTGAAAATGGGCGAAATCGTAATTTTTCCCGACAGATCGCTGTTTTGTCAGGTGGTCGAATGTGATGATTTGAAGAAATTTACTGCTGTTCATAAAATGTTAACATTTTATGTGTTAGATTATGATAAAATAGTAGGAAGAGTTGTTGTCCGAAACCGAAGATTCGGCGATAAGATTCAGCTCAGGGGCAGGAACTTTACTTCCTCAGTAAAAAAACTGATAAATGAGAACGTCCCCTCGGAACTCAGAAGTACACTTCACTTCATCGAGGACAGTCAGGGCACGGTCTTTGCTGAAAGAATAGGTATCGCTCAGCGTGTCGCTCCCAATAAGGGGACAAGGCGGTATCTTATGATATCAGTAAATAATTCAGATAGGAGTGGATCATTTGACACCAAGAAAGAGTAAAGGACTTTTCACTTACCTCCTTATCATCCTCGTGGCTATTTTCTGTATCTATTTCGTCAGCACAAGGATGAACGAGAACACTGAAAAGACCGACTATACCACGGTAATCGGCTATTTCGACGACTATGAGGTATCATATTACGAGCTTGACTTAGGCACAGGTGAGCTGAAATACCAGCTCAGAGGCGAGGATACAAAGAAAAGGTACAGCGTACCGAATGTCAGCATTTTCCTCCAGGATACCGAGAACTACCGTATCGAATACAACAAGAAATATCCTAACGAGCCGCTGCAGCAGGACTATATCAAGATAACCGACAGAACATGGCTGTACTCGCTTATACCTGTTCTGCTCACTATCGCCCTCGGAATTGCTCTCCTCTACTTTATGATGAAGCAGAGCGGCGGCGGCGGTAAGTATACCAACTTCGGCAAGGCTAACCTCAAAAGCGGCGCAAGCGCAAGAAAGGCTACTTTCAATGACGTTGCAGGTGCAGACGAGGAAAAACAGGAGCTTGTGGAGATCGTTGACTACCTCAAGAATCCCAACAAGTACAGAGAGATCGGTGCTAAGGTGCCAAAGGGCGTACTTCTCTTAGGCCCTCCCGGTACAGGTAAGACCCTCCTTGCAAGAGCTGTTGCAGGTGAGGCAGGCTGTCCGTTCTTCCCTAACTCCGGCTCTGACTTCGTGGAAATGTTCGTCGGCGTCGGCGCTTCACGTGTAAGAGACCTATTTGAACAGGCTAAAAAACATTCACCGTCTATCATCTTCATCGATGAGATCGACGCTGTAGGACGTCACAGAGGCGCAGGTCTCGGCGGCGGACACGATGAACGTGAACAGACTCTTAACCAGCTTCTCGTTGAGATGGACGGCTTTACAGGCAATGAAAGCGTTATCGTTATTGCGGCTACAAACAGACGTGATATCCTCGACCCCGCACTTCTCCGTCCAGGTCGTTTCGACAGACAGATAGTTGTGGGCTACCCCGATGTTAAGGGCAGAGAGGAAATACTCAGAGTTCACGCTAAAAATAAGCCACTCGGTCCTGACGTTGACCTTAAAGTCATTGCTCAGACAACTCAGGGCTTCACAGGTGCAGACCTTGAAAACCTCCTTAATGAAGCTGCTCTCCTTGCTGCCCGCAATGAGAGAATGTCCATCACTGAGAAGGATATCGAGGAAGCTACCATGAAGGTAATTGCAGGCCCCGAGAAGAAGTCACGCATCGTTACAGAACGTGACAAGAAGATAACCGCTTACCATGAAGCAGGTCACGCTGTGGCTGCTTACAACCTCCCTACTCAGGATAAGGTACATCAGGTAACTGTTATCCAGAGAGGTATGGCGGCTGGCCTTACCGTTACCCGTCCCGATACCGACGACAGCCACGTAACACGCAACAAGATGAGAGAAAGCATTGTAATGCTCCTCGGAGGCCGTGTCGCAGAGGAACTCTTTGTGGACGATATCTGCACAGGCGCTTCAAACGATATTGAAAGAGCTACCAAGACCGCAAGGAATATGGTCACACGCTACGGCTTCTCCAAGAAGATCGGTACTGTTGTGTACGGCTCGGACAATGATGAAGTGTTCCTCGGCAAGGACTACGGTCACACCAGAAATTACAGTGAAGCTGTTGCGGCTCAGATCGATGAGGAAGTTCGTCTTATCATCGAAAAGGCTTACAGCGACTGTACAGAGATACTCAAGGCTAATGCGGACAAAATGCACTTCCTTGCAAAGTATCTGCTGAAATTTGAAAAGATCGACGGCGAGGACTTTGAAAAGCTCATGAAAGGCGAACTCAGCGAGGATATCCTTAATGCTTCGGATGATGACAAAGAAGCAGTTTATGAGGATATGACCACTGAAAAATCTGCGGAAGAAACGACCGATGCAGTAAGCCTTGCAAAGCCCGAAAAATCCGCTGAATAAGTCGAATCACAACGAATATCCCGAGGGCGGTCCCTCGGGATTTCTTGATTATTACATACATTTTAATTTTTGATTACAAAGGGTTAATATTAGTTTAAAACCATTGAAGTTCAGATTCTATCATGCTATAATTACCATGATAAAACTGTTCATACGGAGGTGTTCTTTTGAATTCTCTTAACCTTATACTTTGCGCTGTTGCGGCGGCGGCTCTCGATTTGTGCACGCTGATACTCATTATCACCGCCTACCGTGAAAAGCGCTCCGCTACCAAAAACTGGGACTGGATAGCTAATTCTATGGAGCTTGCCGAGCAGGGCATGGTCTACGAGCTGGGCTGTGACGAAATACTCATCGGCAGACACGCTTCTGCGGATATCCGTCTGCCCGACCTGTCCGTATCACGCTACCACGCCATGCTGACCGTTTCCAACGGAAGATGGACTATCATCGATATCGGCTCAAAATCGGGTGTTTTCGTCAACGGAAACCTCGTTAATGAAGCCGTTCTACACGAAAATGACATTATCAAGCTCGGCAACCGCCGTCTTATTTTCAGAAAAAGGAGGAATGATAATGTACGCTAACCCCGTCGCTTATATCTTCTCCTGTATTTTCGTACTGCTCGCACACTGCTCCATGCTTGCCAACATCTACTTCAACGGCAATTATGAGACTATCAACAGCGTTATCGTGCTCGGTGCGGCGGTGCTCATACTGGACATCGTTTATTTCATCCTCATGCTTTTTTTCAAGCAGATATCCTATGCAGTGGACTTCCTGCTGATACTGATACTGAATATGAGCGTCATATTCCAATCCTGCTTCGGCGGTGTTTCGTTCAACCTCAGACACTACATCACCTGCATTGCCGCTCTCGCCGCCTGCAAGGTGGGATTCCTGTTCTGCCGCAACTACAAGTGGCTGCAAGACCAGAAGCTGTATATCTACGGCGGTATCGGTGTGCTGATGGTGGTCATACTCCTCTTTACGGGCGCAAGAAGTATGTGGATAGACTTCGACGGCTTCTCCATCCAGCCCTCGGAGTTCATAAAGCCGCTTTTCGTTCTCGCCTGCTCGACCTCTATCATGGATCAGCAGAGAAAGCATAAGATACTTTTCTTCAATGTGGTGTACGAGAATTTCGCTCTGTTCGGGCTTACTGCCGCCATCGTGCTTTTACAGTGGTGGTGCAGGGACCTGGGAAGTCTCCCCACATTCATGGGCATCTATGCAAGCGGATTCCTGCTCAGGATATGCTACCCGAAAGCCAAATTCTCAAAGAAAAAGCTCATTGCCGCAGGTGCTCTGCTTATTGCTGTGGGTCTTGTAGCAATGAAATTCGCTCCCGAGTACGTTCAGCACCGTCTGCACGTTGATATATGGAGCGACAAGACAGGCGACGGCTACCAGCAGTCTCAGGCGCTTATCGGCATTGCCAGCGGCGGCTGGTTCGGTGTTGGCGCAGGTAAGGGCAATCTCTGCAATGTCTTTGCCTATGACTGCGATATCGTTTTCTCGACCATATGCGAGGAGTGGGGACTGCTCTACGGTTTGATGATGGTCTGCGTTATCCTCATTATGATTGCCATTCCCCTTATCAATCCCCCTCGCTCCTACTTCCACGGCACTATGTCAGCAGGTGTCTGTGCTGCATTCGTGGTGCAGATGGCGCTGAATATCTTCGGTTCGTGCAACCTCATACCGTTCACGGGCGTAACTATACCGTTCATATCCACGGGCGGAAGCTCAATGGTGGTCAGCGGTCTGATGATAGGTATGCTCATGGCTTGCCAGTCACCTGTGTTCAAAGAGCCGAAAAAGCCTAAGAAAAAGGCAAAGCCCGTTCCTGCGTGGAGGTGGACTGAATGAAAAGTATAAGACGCTGTCAGCACATCATCAGCTTCATCATCGTTATGTTCATCACGGGCATGATAATCCTTGTGCTGAAAATATACAACGAGTCCGACTTTTACATGATGAACTCCGACTATCACGCTCTCGGCTGTGTTTACGACAGAAAGGGCGATATGCTGTTCGACGGCACGGGCGACAATGTTTATCCCGATAACTACTTCGTTGACGTGGGCAATATCATCGGCGACGATTCGGGACAGATGGAAAATACCCTCGTTGCAAAGAATATATCCAAGCTCAACAACTACAGTTTCTCCTCGGGACTTATGCACAACGGCAAGGCGGCTATTTACACCACTCTTGACCATGCCGCAAACCGTGCCGTGTACAACGCTTTCGGCTATCAGGAGGGCTGTGTAGTGGCTTACAACTACCAGAACGGCGATATACTGGTGTCCACCAGCCTGCCGTCAATCGACGTCACAAAGGGCTATGACGATATCGAGAACTTCAAAGCGGGTACGCTCATGTCAAAGACGCTGTACAAGACAGTTCCCGGCTCTACACAGAAGGTATCAACTGTTGTTTCCGCTCTGGAGATAATGGGTCCCGAGAGGCTTTTCTCCAAAAGCTACACCTGCACAGGTCAGTACATCAACCGCACGGGGCTGAATATCGACTGCCATAATATCTACGGTCACGGCACGCTGAATATACAGCAAGCCGTGGAGAATAGCTGTAACCCGTTCTTCGCTCAGCTCGTTGAGGACGACGACCTGCCACTTGACAGGCTCATTGACCAGTACAGAAAGCTGGGCTATGCCGTTAACGATGACGAGGACAAATACTTCGATATCAATGGTATCCGGTGCGAGAGGGCTTCAACTACCCTTACGGATAAGTACGAATTCTCAACTCAGTGGGGCTGTATCGGTCAGGGCGACACTCTTGTAAGTCCCGTTCAGCTTATGATGTGGCAGAGTGCCATTGCAAACGGCACAGGCAGGATGACTATGCCCCATCTTATCGATCACTGTCTCAACGTCAACGGCACTGTTACCG
>JAFVBU010000087.1 GCA_017479805.1 Ruminococcus sp. | reverse complement strand
AATAATCATGATTTATTACAATTATCAAATGGATATGATTAGGCATTATTACAAATTTAGGAATAAAAATCAAATCAGGATAAATTGATGGTATTTTTAATAATTCATTTTTTACAATACGCCCATATTCGGAAAGACGTATTTTTCTGGAAATTTGCGGGCGGCGGAACGCCGCCCCTACGGATTGTGAATCCATTTGTGAATTTATTTGCGAATTTGTTTTTTGGGGTGCTTGCGAATTTATTTTTTTATCCGTATTATTGTTTTGGGACATTGAACCGTTGTTTTGTGGTTCATTTTCATCATTATCGTTTGCATTCGTGAACGGTTTATATTTATCATTATTTTCCCAGAAAATGCACATTTTATTTTTGGTGCAAACGGTCACAAAATATGCCCCGTCACGGGAATAATCGTGATCCTGCAAACGGATATTTTTTCGTGTTATCATACATCCACAAAAATATCGATCATATTTTCGTGCATTGCAAAAAAATCGTCTTTTAATTCGTCGGCGGTTTTACCGATGATCTTTGAGCGGTATTCGGGGGTGAGGTATCCAAGGTGGGCTTTCCATACATCGCCGTTTATATCCTCGTCCCAGTCAGCGGCATTGAGCATCACCCAATAAAGAAACTCGTCAAAGTCATTGCCGAGAAGCTGTATTTCACAATCTCCGTCATGCCACACCAGAACCACCTTGATATCATCGCACCTGTCGTCATAGAGAAAGCAGTATATATCGCCGTTCTGCACCTGTCCGAAAGGGACGAGTTTATAATGTTTATCGGGAACTTTTCCGCTGTCTTCATCCATCCATGACAGGTAATCCTCAAGGTTGCTTTTGTCCATGCTGCTGAAAAAGAAGGGTTCAAAGTCCGCCGCAAGCTGATAGCAGAAAGCCGACGGGATGTCTCTGTATTTGTTATAGACTGCTCTGAAATCCTTCTGGTCGTACTCCATCCACTCCATGACATCTCTTTCGTAAAGTTCACGGAATTTCTGCGGAAACTTCACGCCGAATTTTCCCTCTGCTGTATACATATCCATAATATCACCTCATGAATTTGCCCAGCCCGTTATCTCGAACATATCCGCAAACAGCTCAACAGAAGCATAGTCCAGCATATAGCCGTCGTGGGTGCCTGCTTGAAAGCAGACTATGATATCGTCCTCGTCAAAATCAACATAGACGTTCTGCAATTCCAGAATTTTTGCAAGAGCCTCGGGATCGCCGCCCTCGTAGAAGCCGTCGTCTATTATCTGCTCGGCAAGCTGCTGACGGCTGCCGTCCAGTTTAGCCAGCTTCTGTGCAATGACAGACAGGTGCTTCATGATATCGTCCTCGCTCTCGGTATAGAAGCGTACGGTCTGCTCGGTGTCCCAGAGCTTATAAGGCAGCTCATAGGCTTCCTCCTGTGGGTTGTACTTTATATTGCTCATTTTTATCACCTTCTTTGCAATGGTATATGCTGTGGGTCAGCAGATATTATCTTCCTCGTCCAGTATTTGAGCGCTTAGAGCTTCCGCAAGAGGTCTGAGAGTATCGGGAGCATCCTCGCTGCGGCAGTCCACACTGACGTAACCTCTTTTCTGATACCTGAGAGGTATGCGTATTTCTTCCGAAGCAGTCCAGAATATCTTGCTGCCTGAAAATGCTGTCATGGTCATGCCTGTCATGGGGTTCTTGACCTCCATAGGCTTGCCCTGTTCTTTGGTCACGCCCTTGACTGCAAGCAGCTCTTCCTCCGATATTTTACCCTCGCTGCGCTTGATATACAATGTAAAAGCCATAATAACCTCCTTAAACACAAAAGTCCCTCATACCCGAAGGCACAAGGGACGATAAAAACCGTGGTTCCACCCTGATTCACACGGAGAGTATCCGTATCTCAAGTGTCCTGTAACGGGGACAGCCGTCGCTTATTAGGCGCACTCAGAGGTGGTGTGCTTATATACTCGGCGCTATAGCAAAATATCCATAAATGCTTGTATAAATTCCAAATAACTGCGTCAAACTTTCTCACCATACGACAGTATGCTTTCAAAAGTTTTCCTTGTTCTTTGAAATTTCTACGGCGCATTTTCTGTATATTTTGCTATAGCGCCGAGTATAATTTCAGGTGTCAGAAATTGAGAATGGATAATGTAGGGGCGGATATCATCCGCCCGTAAATCCCGTATAAATCTGTCTGTGTAGGGGTGCCCTTTGGGCGTCCTTGAATAATCAATGCAAATGGGGCGATATTATGACTTTTTGAGGGCCGCCAAAGACAGCCCCTACAACGTTCTATCCATATTTATATGGTTGACCAACGGGCGGCGGAACGCCGCCCCTACATTCTCCATTCTCCATTCTCAATTCTCAATTCAAAAAAAGCGGCTCACCGAAAAAGTGAACCGCTCTTTTTATATTTACTTCAAAGCCTTTTCAAGCCATACGCTTGCAATGTCAAGCGCTTCGTACAGTCCGCATTCACGCTCTGCGTTCTTCTCGCAAGCCTGTAACGGATTGAGGCTGGGGTCTGTGTTCATGAGAACTACTCTTACCTTATCGGCATAGTCCTCCTCGCCGACCTTCTTTGTCTTGAGTATCTGCACCATTGTTACGTATGGGTCTGACATATAGCCGTAGTATATGATATTTCCGCATCTAACCAGTGGGTATCCCTTATAGGTCTTGAATTTTTCGATCATATTTACCTCCTTGTCATGGGAGGATGAAAATTACCATGTGGTAACGAACTCCTCGCCTGTATCCAGCTTCTTGATGTTGCCCATGAGGGTGTTGACAAACGACTTTGAGCTGTAGTATCTCGGCTCGCCGTTTACTGTTACAAGCGCCTTCATCATGGAATCATCGTAGAACTGATATGTGTATTTCTTGTTATCATAGGAATCTGTGAATGTTATTTCCGCCATAGGCTCGCCCTCGGGGGCAGGAACGTCGATCGCAAGCTCCTCGGCATTTGCGCTGATAACGAAAGCATAGAACTTTCTGTAGCGCTCTGCGTCGAAGTCCTCACCGTTCCTTGTGACCTTGAAATCCTCTGCCTTTAAGTCCTTAGGCTCTTTTTCCTCATCGAGAGGAGTTGCTGTGAATTCAGCGGAGCTTCCGTCGCTGCACTTTACACTGAGGTCTCTTACGTTCCATACATATGAAGCTATCATTATTCTGGAACTGATATCATTAGGCATTACAGTAAGCCACTGTGCATTGCTTTCTGAGAGGATATAAATGACATTGCCCTTTTCAAGCATTGCGTAACAGTTTTTCTCGCCGTTCTCATCAGTGAAGAACTCGCTGAGCAGGAGAGTATAGCTCTTGCCGTTGTCGCATTTCATAGTTACCTTGCAGAAAGGCTCGTTCAGACCTGCTCCTGCGATATCTGATTCCTTGCAGTGAACTGCGTAGATATCCTTTGAGTACAGACCGAACATACCCTCGATAACTGTGCTTGCCTTGTCGCCTGAGAGGAATGCTTCTACAGGCTTTGTCATTTTATGTGTTGAGGATGTACCGCCTGAGTAGGAATCCTCGCTGTTCTTGTCGTATTCAAGAACGATGTCGTAATCAAGGTCTTCACGTTCGATGGTCAGCTTATCCACTCTCGGCATCTCGTCCTCGGCAGGCTTTTCCAGCACTGTGCTTTCGAGGAAATCCTTTACAGCCTTGTGGTAGTTGCTGAGAGTTGAAGAAGCGGCGGTATAGACTGTATCGCTTCCGTCAGCCTTTACGTAGTAATCCGAGCTTGACGGTGTCTGGTCGCCTATATAGAACTTTCTGACATTTCCTGATTCGTATGTGAATTCAACTGTTACCTCGGGCTTGTCAAGACCGAATTTAGCAAGGTCCTTGCAGTTTTCCTCGATGAGCGAGGTGGATTCCATGCCGTTTCCGTTATTGACAAGAGTGCCGACCATAGCGGTGTTTACGTTAACATCGCCGAAGTCCTCGAGAGTGTAGGTGGGGGAAGCGTCCTCCTCTGCATCAGCGGCTTTTTCCTGCTGAATGACCTTTATCTCGCCCTCGGCATTCTTTACGACAGCCGATTTTACCGTACCGAGAGGAGCGCCTTCCTCCTCGCTGTCGGTGACTATCGTTATGCCTGCACCCTCTTTGGAATCGGGGTAGGAGAGCTGGGATGATTCCGAGCTTTCCTCCTCAGCAGGCTCTGTCAGCTTCAGGAAGGCAAAGCCTCCGCCCAGTGCGGCGAGAACCGCACTGAGACAGATTATGCCCTTGACCTGTTTTTTCATCTTGCTCATTTGTTTCGTCTCCTTAACAGTACAAATGCTCCGATAACTGCAACTATAGCAGGGATGATCCACTGTACCACCAGTCTGATGCCCTTAGCCTGACCCTGTGTGGGAGCGATGTAGGACTGCTGGAGTGACTTTTCGGGGATAACTGTGCCTGCTGCCTTGCCTGTCATATTATTTATCATACCGAGCAGAGCGTTTGCGTTGTTGTAGGTGTTTGTCTGAACGAGGAATTCCTCGTCTGTCATAAGAGCGCTTCCCACAACAAGCAGGTTGCTTCTGTAGGTGTCATACTGTTCTGCGTGTTCCTTAGTGGACATGGCAACGACTGTATGAGCGCCTCTGTTGTCCATATCTGTAGTGCCTGCTACCATATCTGTAACGAATGAATTGTCGTATGAGCTGAGGATGGATTTTGTAACGTCCTCGTTGTTCTTGGAGAGTATTGTTATCTCTCTTGAAACAGGAGCGATTATCGGGAGTGACTGGTTCGGGAGCGTACCTACAGCCTCGGCATTGTCGATATTGAGCATGATGTATGCTGTATTGCCGATAGCGTTCTTATCGTCTGCGATGTAGTTGTTCTCGACCTTTAAGCTCCAGTCCTCAAGGAGAGCGTCGATGTTTGTGAGGTTTGTGGTGTTCACGCTTGGGAGATAGATGAGGTTCTTGCCGTATTTGCCGTCATTGTAGAGGAAATCGCTTATCTTGGTGATAAGGTTCTCTGTAAAGTCAACGGAGGGAGCAGCAAGTACCACCATATTGTAATCGCCGTCGGTGAATTCGTCGGTAGTGATATCGAAGTCCTCGCAGTCGTAGCCGTTCTTTTCAAGGAGATTCTCACGGAGCGCTGTAACGGTAGTGCCGTACTCGTTCTCATTGTAAACAGGCTGACCGTTCATCTTGGTGATGAATGCCACCTTAACGGAATTTGAATCTGTAACATTTCTGATAGCTGAGGTCAGAGTGCTCTCGCCTGCGAATACGAAGTTAGGTGTACCCGACTGGAGACTTGCCTGATCTGCCTGAATCATATTTCTTACGTCAGTACCCGAGATGACCTTGACCTTTTCGTTGGAGTAAACAACGATGCTGCCGCTTTCGATATCGCCGTTGTAGTACTGCTTGTACTTTGTGACCACATCGGGGTCTTTGTCGATGTTGACGTATTTAACGTTTATGCTGCCCTTGCCCTGTTCTGCGTAGAGTGAATACTTTTCCAGCAGGGTAGGTATCATATCGTAGGGCACCTCTGCATTTATGCCGTACTGAGCGTACATCTGCTGATAGTAGTTAGCCAGTGACTGGAACATTTCCTTTTCCATAGTCACGGTAACATCAACGTCGCCGCTGAGGTTTTTCAGTACATCGATGGATTCGTCGCTGAGCTCGTAGCGCTTATCGGGAGTAAGGTCGAACTTGATGGGATAGCGCTTTGATACCATTGAAGCCATAAGGTTCACAATGATAACGATAGCGAGCACAAGAGCAACGATGATAAGGGACATTGTGCCGTACTTGAATTTTTTCATACCGCCGCCCGAGGGGATGGTATATTTTGTATCGTCAATAAAGAAATCGTCTTTTGTCTCCGCTTTGTCAGCGGTATCGTTTACTTTTTCATTGACCGTTTCTTCTGACGCGTTCTTTTTCAGATCTTTTTTACTCATTGAATATTACCTTCCTTTCTGCGTTCTCTTAGCTCCAGCGTCTCTTCTCAAGAACTCTTACAGTGAAGAAGTTAAAGAGGAAAGCCACGCTGATGAAGAATACTATACTTGGAAGGCTGAACACACCGTTGGTGAATTCATTGTACTTCGAGTAGAAAGCAATGGTAGTGATGACCTTGTGTAAGAATCTCTGGAGAACATTGCCGTTTTCAAAGTTTGATACCAGCATCTCCGAAAGGTAGATAACAAAGAGCAGCACCATGCTTACGATAGCGGCTGTTATCTGGTTCTCGGTAAGGGATGATATGAAAAGTCCCACAGCGATGAATGCTGCACCGAGGAAAAGCATTGCAAAGTAGTTGCCGAAAAGGGTCTGCCATACAACGTTTCCGAGAGTGGAAAGGATTATAGCGTATACAAAAACGATACTCTCAGCGATGATAAAGAGTGTGAGAGCGGCAAAGTACTTGCCGAGAACGATCTCCCATAAGCCTACGGGAGCAGTAAGAAGTCCCTGATCTGTTCTGTTCTTCTTTTCCTCCGAGAGGAGCTTCATGGTAAGTATCGGTATAAGGAACATTACCACAAGGAACATACTCTGGAATACGGGGGATACGTCTGCAACGCCCGCCGTCAGGACGTAATTGTAAAAGAAAATGCCTGATACGAAATAAAATACAACAAGGAATACATAAGCAACTCCCGATGTAAAGAATGCGCCCATTTCACGCCTGTAGATAGCACCCATTATTCCTCACCTCCATCGTTATCGCCGTCGTCTGCGGCATCTTCCTCAGGTGCGGTATCCTCAGGCTTTGCTTCTTCTCTTTCGGAAGCGATAAGCTGACCGTCCTTAACGCTTACGTCGAGCTTCGGTGCATCGGATGATGAGGTGACGGTTACGCCGTCGCCCATAGTGATCTTCAGGAAGATATCTTCGAGAGTGAGGTCTGAGAGCTGGAGCATGAGGATGTTCCATCCCTTTTCATTGCAGAGCTTGTTGAGGTCACGGCGGATATCGGTCTTTCCGTCGGTCTCTACGTCATAATCGTAGATGCCCTTTTCACGCTCCATATCGGCACGGACGTACTTGACGCCTTTGAGCTTTCTTATAGCCTCGGCTATTACACGCTTATCCTCTGCGGTATGGGTAGGACCTTCGATACGGAGGGTCATTTTGTGCTCGTTGGTGATATTCTTTGCTATCTCGTCAGCAGTACCGTCGGCAGCGACCTGACCCTTGTTGATAATGATGATCCTGTCGCAGACAGCCTGTATCTCGGGGAGAATGTGGGATGAAAGGATAACAGTGTGTCTCTTGCCCAGCTTCTTGATGAGGGTTCGTATCTCGATTATCTGGTTAGGGTCGAGACCGACAGTAGGCTCGTCAAGGATGAGCACAGGGGGATTGTTGATAAGAGCCATAGCAAGACCCACTCTCTGTCTGTAACCTTTTGACAGGTTCTTGATGAGGCGGTGTCTTACATCACCTATCTTGCAGAGGTTGCATACATCTGTAAGATGGGATTTTCTCGGCAGCTTGCATTTCTTGAGGTCGTACATGAAGTTGAGGTAGCCGTCAACGGTCATATCCACGTAAAGGGGAGGTATTTCGGGAAGATAGCCGATATTTGCCTTAGCCTTTTTAGGTTCTTCGAGGATATCGACATCATCGATGAGCACCTGACCCGAGGTGGATGAGATGTAGCCTGTCAGCATATTCATGGTCGTGGACTTGCCTGCGCCGTTAGGACCGAGGAAACCCAGTATTTCACCTTTTTCGACCTTGAAGCTGATGTTGTTGACAGCGAGCTTGTCGCCGTACTTCTTGGTGAGGTTTCTTACCTCTATCATTGGTTTATTCCTCCTTATGCACGGACATCCTTGTCCATGCAGAGATTATTGCTCCGCCAACTAAGTCTGTATTCAATTGTATAAGAGCTTGTGTTCATAGGGCGAATGTATGATTTTTTGTGCAGATTTGTGCCGTATCAAAGCACAAAATTCGCAGGAATACTGTATGTATTTCAAGAATTTTGGGCAAAGGTACGGTGCAAATCTGCCGAAAAGTCGTGCATGAGTCCTATGAACACGAGCTCTAAGCCACGCTTAGTCTGCGGACTTGTATATGCGGCATAAAACCGCTATTGTAATTAATAGTAATACTTTAATGTGACAGTGCAGTGAAAGCACTGAGAATTTTATGAGTTATTAGTTATCAGTGTTCAGTTTTTAGTTCAGGATATTGCAGAATAAACTCAAAGAGCCGCAAATCAAATAACTAAGCACTATGCACTGATAACTGACCAACTGCTCAGGGTCGGTTGATGGACATTTCCACATCCTGCTCTATCTGCTGTCTGAGCTGGGTGATATCGGAGAAACGCTTTTCGGGGCGTATGAAGTCAAGGAGCACTACCTGCACAGTCTTGCCGTAGAGGTCTCCCGAGAATCCGCTGATATAGGTCTCCGCAAGAGGTGCGCCGCCGTAGTCCACCGTGGGCTTTATGCCGATATTGGTCATGGACGGATACCACTTCCCCTCATAGAGAGTGCGTGAAGCGTAAACGCCGTATGCAGGCACGAGCTGTCCCTTGCCGAAAAGCTGATTTGCCGTAGGGAAGCCGATAGTGCGCCCTAATTGTGCGCCGCTGACTATCTCCTTCATCATCACATAAGGCTCGCCGAGGAAAAGATTAGCCCTCCGCAGCTCGCCCTTTTGCAGAAGTCTGCGTATAGCCGTGGATGATACTCTCTCGCTGCCGAGGCATACGTCATCGACGGTCTGCACCGTGAAGCCGTACCTTTTTCCGAAGCCCGCAAGCTCCTCAACTCCCCATGCGGCATTTTTGCCGAAACGGAAGTCCTTTCCGCAGCACACGAAAGCGGCGTTCATTTCCCTGCAAAGTATCTCCTTTGCGAAGGTCTCGCCGTCCATGCCGCAGATATCGGCGAAAGGCGGCGAATATATCCTATCGATACCGCAGCTTGTTTTCAGCAGAGAGCTTTTTTCGCTGACGCTGTATATGAATTCCGTACCCTTGCCTGCGGTGCTTTCGGGGGGGAAAGTAAAAGCGCATGGTGTCAGCCCGTTCATTTTCTGAGCCGCTGCTGTTTTCAGCACAGCCCTGTGTCCGAGGTGCACACCGTCGAAAAGCCCCAGAGCGGCGGCTGTTTTTATTTTCGGCATACCGTCACCCCAGATTCTTTCCCACACGCAGCACTCCGTTTTCTCTGTCGGGGTGCGCTGTGCCGATGAAAACTCCGTCAGAGCCGTAAACTCCGTAGCAGTCCGCATCTTCTTTTATATTGCGTATACGTGAAAGATCCAGCTTCACGCCGTTGCGGTACATTTTTGTCTGCGCCTCATTTAGACGGAGCTTTGGCAGCGAGGAAAATACACGGTCTATAGGGAGGATAAGCTGTTCAAGCCTGCCCTCGTCCACAGCCTGCTGTATTTGTTCAAAGGTATAACACTCCTCCAGAGCGAAGCCGCCCGAGGAAGTCCTCACAAGTGAAGTCATAATGCCGCCTGTTCCGAGTTTTTCGCCCATATCATTGATGATGGTGCGGACGTAAGTACCCTTGCCGCAGGTAATGCTGAGAGTGCCCTGACGGGTATCCTCATCGTAGCTGAGTATTTTCAGCTCGCTTACCTCGGCTTCACGTGGAGTGCGCTCCACCTCTATGCCCTTTCTCGCAAGGTCATAGAGCCGCTGACCGTTTACCTGCACAGCGGAATACATAGGCGGAAGCTGCATGATATTTCCCGTAAATTCGGGAAGAAGCCCTTCTATATCCTCAAAGCTCACTGCTTTGTCAGACTTTTCCGTGACCTCGCCCCAGATATCCTGAGTATCGGAAACTGCACCGAAGCGGAAGCCTGCAATGTAGCTTTTGGTGTTGTTCGGCATGATGTCGCAGGCTTTAGTGGCTGTTCCCACGAAAACAGGGAGTACGCCCGTAGCCATCGGGTCGAGTGTGCCGCCGTGACCGAGGCGCTTCATATGAAGTATGCCCCGCAGCTTTGCGACAACGTCGAAGGAAGTGAAATCCTGCGGTTTATTTACACAAAGTATGCCGTTCATTCGGAAAGAGCCCTTTCAACAGTATGTGTGAGCAGCTTTTTAGCCTCGTCTATATCGCAGTCGAGGGTGCAGCCTGCCGCTTTGGCATGACCGCCGCCGCCCAGAAGCTGGCATATCTCCGAAACATTGACGTCATAAGCCGAACGGAACGAGCATTTGAAAACGCCGTCCTCACGTTCACGCATAAGTATGCCTACCTCTGTATTTTCAAGCTGTATGGTCAGGGGAGCGAAGCCCTCAAGCTCCTCCATAGATACTCCCATTTCGTCCATCATAGCCTGTGTTACGGCAACTATAACAAGTCTGCCGTCAAGTTTTTCCTCCATGAGCTCGCTTATCTTGCTTTCAAGCATAAGTCTGCCTCTGGATTTCACATCGAACATATAGCGGTTGATGCGTGCGAAGTTGATATCATAGCTTCTCATCATCTCTGCTGCTATCTCATGGGCACGGGGCGTAGTGCAGTCGTACTTGAAGCAGCCCGAATCCGTAGCGATACCCGTATAAAGGCAGGTAGCGCAGTGCTTGGTTATCTTTACGCCCATAAATTTAGCTAAGTCGTAGATTATCTCGCAGGCTGCGGTAGCGTCTGCATGGAGCAGAGTTTTTTCCGCATAGTTCTTGTTGGATATGTGGTGGTCGATGCAAAGCTGTACCTTATCGCCGTATATCTGCTCGTAATCTCCCATGAGCTTCACATCGGCAATATCAACTGCTATAACAGTTTTCGGCTCGAAATCCCCGTATTTATTGGTGCCCTTGGTCATGAACTCATAGCGCCGTGGGAATTCGTCGCTGCACACCACCTTGCTGCGTATGCCCATCTGAGTGAGTATGTCCTGCAAGCCGAAGCCTGCACCGATACAGTCACCGTCGGGGTTGCGGTGAGTGATGATAACTGCATCCTCGCAGTTTCTCAGGAAGGTCTCAGTCTCGCTGAATCCTATATACATTAGCGTTCCTCCCTTACAGCAGATCGTTCAGCTTCTTGCTGATCTCTGCACTTCTCTCTATCGAATTGTCGGCAATGAAAGTGAGGTTGGGGGCTTTACGCATTTTGAGCCTGTGGAAAAGCTCACGCTTTATGAAGCCCTCAGCGCTTTTGAGTCCCTTAACGGACTCCTTTGCCTTTTCGATGCCCTCAAAACTGGAAACATAGATCTTGCAGTCAGACATATCGCCTGAGAGATCAGTCCTCACGATAGTGAGCATCTTGTCTATCCTCGGGTCTTTGAGTTCACGGAGGATAGCTGTCATTTCCCTTTTGATATCTTCAGCCATGCGGCTGTTTTTGAAATTAGGCATAACATCCTTTCTCTGACAAAAGGTCAGATATTTACAGTAAAGCTGCCGCCCTGTTCAGCCGAATGTTTTTCTTCGGCGGCATCTGCGGTGCTGTCGTTGGTTTTCTCCTCATCGGGCTGAGCCTTGCCTTCCCCATCGGCTTTGTCCTCGGGCTCAGCGAAAAATCCGTCGCCGAATATATCGGCAGAGAACGCTTCTTCCTCGTCGGAAAGGCTGTAGTTGGGGATATCGTCGTCCCCCTCCTCGCCGTAGTAGATATCAGCGTAGTTGCCGTATTCGGGTTCAAGCTCAACGTCACGGACAGGTCTTTCGATACCCATGAGATCCTCCTGAGCTTCCTCGGGTGCTTCTGAGGCACTGCATCTGCCGAGGAGGATATTCTTCACTGACTGGAAGAAGTATATATCTATAGGACCGAGAGCCTCCCATGCGAGAGCCTCGTCGCAATACCGGATCATATCAGCATTGCTCATTCTGCTTATTTCCATTTCGTTCCCCTCCGATCATATCGGAACTTTCATCAATCCTCACGGTATTCTTCAACGATGTAGGTCTCGAAGATATCGCCTTCCTTGACATCGCTGAACTTTTCAAGGCTGATACCGCACTCATAGCCCTCGGCTACTTCCTTAGCGTCCTCCTTGAATCGCTTCAGACCTGCGATCTTGTCGTCTGCGATGATGATACCGTCACGGACAACACGAACCTGTGAGCCTCTTGTTACCTTGCCGCTGAGAACGTAGCTTCCTGCTACCATGCCGACGTTGGATATCTTGTATACCTGACGTACCTCAACACGACCCTGCTCAACATCTCTGAACTTAGGAGCGAGCATACCCTTCATAGCGGTGGTTATTTCCTCGATAGCGTCGTAGATGATACGGTAAAGGCGGATATCAACACCGTCACGTGCTGCATTTTCTGCTGCAACGGGGTCGGGTCTTACGTTGAAGCCTACGATGATAGCGTTTGAAGCGTTAGCCAGCATAACATCGCTTTCCTTTACAGCACCTACAGCGCCGTGGATAACTCTTACTCTTACCTCGTTGTTGGAGAGCTTTTCGAGGGACTGCTTTACAGCCTCAACAGAGCCCTGAACGTCAGCTTTGACGATGATAGGCAGTTCCTTGATCTCGCCCTCAGCGATCTGGCTGAACAGATTGTCGAGAGTTACCTTGCGGTAAGCGTTGAACTGCTCCTGCTTCTGCTCGTGCTTTCTCTGGTCAACAAGCTCACGGGCAAGTCTCTCATCCTCAACAGCGTTGAAGATATCGCCTGCGCTCGGAACTTCTGCAAGACCTGTTATCTCAACAGGAACGGATGGACCTGCGCTCTTTACAGTTCTGCCCTTGTCGTTGGTCATTACTCTTACACGACCTACAGCAGTACCTGCGATAAGAACATCGCCCTGACGGAGAGTACCGTTCTGAACGAGAAGTGTAGCGATAGGACCTCTGCCCTTGTCAAGTCTTGCTTCGATAACAGTACCCTTAGCAAGTCTGTCAGGGTTAGCTTTAAGCTCCTTGACCTCTGCAACGAGGAGAACGTTTTCGAGAAGATCGTCAATACCCTCGCCTGTCTTAGCGGATACGGGAACGCAGATAACGTCGCCGCCCCATTCCTCGCAAACGAGGTCATACTTGGTGAGCTCTTCCTTGATACGGTCGGGGTCAGCGCCCTCCTTATCCATCTTGTTGATGGCAACGATTATGGATACGCCTGCTGCCTTAGCGTGGTTGATGGACTCTTTAGTCTGGGGCATTATACCGTCGTCAGCGGCAACAACGAGGATAGCGATATCAGTGATATTAGCACCTCTTGCACGCATAGAAGTAAATGCTTCGTGTCCGGGAGTATCGAGGAATGTAATGTCCTGACCGTTGATGTTTACCTGATAAGCACCGATGTGCTGAGTGATACCGCCTGCTTCGCCTGCGGCAACGTGAGCGTTTCTGATACGGTCGAGGATGGAGGTCTTACCGTGGTCAACGTGACCCATAACAACTACAACAGGGCAGCGTGGTTCGAGGTTTGTATCGTCATCGTCAGTATCGTCGATAAGACGCTCCTCAATGGTAACGATAACTTCCTTTTCTACCTTTGCGCCCAGTTCCTCTGCAACGAGGGAAGCTGTATCGAAGTCGATCTCCTGATTTATTGTAGCCATAACGCCCAGTCCCATGAGCTTCTTGATAACGTCGGTAGCTGTGTGCTTCAAACGTGTAGCAAGCTCGCCCACAGTGATATTATCGGGGATGAGCACCTTGAGCTGCTGCTTTCTTGCACGTTCAAGCTCCAGTCTCTTGAGCTTTTCAGCCTCGCTTTCCTTACGTGAGAACTGCTGACGGGTACGCTGAGCGGACTTCTGGTTTATCTTCTGCTTCTTTGAAGAATAGTTGTCGTTCTTGTGCTTGTTTGAAGCAGCCATCTGGTCATAGCGCTCGTTGTATTTGTCGAGGTCAACGTAGCTTCCTCTGGTATCAACGGTACGGCGCTGAGTGGAAGTCTGAGCAGTCTCGGAGCTGAATGAAGCGTTGAACTTTGTTCTCTCGCCTCTGTCCTGAGCCTTAGCCTGTTCCTTTTTCTTGTCCTTTTTCTTGTTGTGTTCGGGGGACTTTGGAGCTTCTGCTTTCTTCTCGGGAGCAGCAGCAGGCTTTTCCTCTGCCTTGACAGGAGCAGGAGCTTCTGCCTTTACAAGCTCGGGCTTAGGCTCTTCCTTTTTGGGCTCAGCCTTTGGAGCTTCCTGCTTCTTGGGAGCTTCTTCCTTTTTAGGAGCAGGAGCAGCAGCAGGCTTTTCCTCCTTCTTAGGTGCAGGGGCAGCCTTTTCTTCCTTCTTCGGAGCAGGCTTCTCGTCCTTTTTGGGAGCAGCCTTTTTCTTCTCGGGCTTAGGTGCTTCTGCTTTGGGAGCTTCCGTCTTTACGGGCTTCGGCTCATCCTTTGATGCAAAATATTCGTCGAGGTTCTTTACCTCATTAGCTTTGGTATAGGTTTCAAGGATAAGATCCATTTCGTCCTCAGTCAGTGCAGAAGCGGCTTTCTTCTTGTTATCGCCTTTCTCAGCGAAAAGGTCGATAAGCTCCTGTGAGGGGATATTCAGATCTTTAGCTGCGTCGCTTAATTTTATCTTTTTTGCCATAGGCTTAAATTACCTCCATTGTCTTTCCGCATTTTTCAGCGGAGTTTCATTATTCAATTGTATATCACAGCCATCAGTTCCCGGCTGTTGTCAGTTTCCTGAATCCCTCTGCGAATCCCTTGTCAGTGACCGCTATGACAGCAGTGGATTTTCCGCAGAGCCTGCCGATATCGTCTTTGGTAAGGTCGGTACGGTATACGGGGACATTGTATTTTCCGCCGATGAACTCAGCCTCCTTGACGGTCTTGGCAGAAGCGTCGGAAGCGGTAAGTATGCAGGCGGCTTTACCGTTCTGCACCGATTCACGGGCAGGGTCAAAGCCTTTCACAGCCTTGCCTGCTTTGAGACAGATGCCCAGCAGGTCAGCCGTTTTCTTTTTCTGATCCAAGCTCATTGAGCATCACCTCATATACGCTTTCCTCGATCTTGCATGAGAATGACTTTTCAAAGCGTCTTGCCTTTCTTGCCTTTTCGAGACATTCGGCACTTCTGCATATATATGCGCCTCTGCCTGCCGCCTTGCCTTTGAAGTCGAGACTAATTTCGCCCTCGGGGGATTTAACCACACGGATAAGCTCCATTTTAGGCTTCATCTCGTTACATCCGAGACACATTCTCATGGGTATCTTTTTCGGTTTCATAATTATTCCTCAGTCTCTGCTTCGGGAGCGGTCTCCTCGCTTGCAGGAGCTTCCTCTGCTGTTTCCTCGGGAGCTTCTGCTGCTTCGGCAGTCTCTGCTTCGGGAGCAGTCTCGGAAACTTCAGCAGCTTCAACTGTCTCGGCAGTTTCTTCCTCTGCCTCCTCCTCAGCAGGCTTTTCCTTTACGGGAACTACGAAATCAGGGGACATCTCAGGAGCTTCCTCGTTGGTAACGCTGTCAAAGCGTGGCTTGATATCGATCTTGAAGCCTGTCAGCTTAGCAGCTAACTTTGCGTTCTGACCCTTGTTGCCGATAGCGAGGGAGAGCTGATTGTTTGGAACGATAACAGTGCAGGTCTTTTCCTCCTCGGAGGTGATTATGGTTTTGAGCACCTCAGCAGGAGCAAGTGCTCTTGCGATGAATTCCTCGGGAACCTCGCTCCACGGGATAATATCTATCTTCTCGCCGCTGAGTTCGTTTACGATAGCGGAGATACGTGAACGCTTTGCACCGATACAAGCGCCTACAGCGTCAACATTGGGGTCTTTCGACCATACAGCTATCTTTGTTCTTGAACCAGCCTCACGGGAAATGGACTTTACTTCAACAGTGCCGTCGTATATCTCGGGCACTTCCAGCTCAAAGAGTCTCTTTACGAGGTCCTTGTGGGTACGGGATATCTTTACGACTGGCTTCTTGTTCTTGCCGATGATGCCTGTGATGTATACCTTTACGGACTGATCTTCCTCCAGAACCTCGCCCGGTATCTGCTCATTGCGGAACAGATAAAGCTCAGTACCCTCGTATACAACAGTAACAGTACCTCTGCCCGGCTCGACCTGCGATACCTTTGCAGTGATACATTCATGCTCCTTCTGCTCGAACTTTTCGAGCATCTGCTCACGGTTGATCTCTCTCAGGTCGCCCTTGATGGACTGCTTTGCGGAGAGAGCCGCCATTCTTCCGAGGGTGGAAATGTCTATCTCTTTGAGGATAGTGCCGCCGACAACAGCATTGGGGTCTCTTGTCTTAGCCTCTGCGATATTGACCTCATTTTCATCGATAGGGTAATCATCGATGATATCCTGAACGATGTACATCTCGAACCTTTTTGTCTTGGGGTCGATCTCGACTCTTATTCTTTCCTCACTGTGGGGATAGGCTCTCTTAGCGGCTTTGAGCATGGCTGACTTTACTTTTTCGATAAGGAGATCGGTCTCCACGCTGTTTTCCTCGCCGAGAGATTCCAGTGCCTTGAAAAAGGCGTTATTCTTGTTCATTGTTGATGATTCCTCCAGTACTATTATAATGGGTTTGTAAACTTAATCAAAAATCAAGCCAGAGTTTGACCTGAGCCACATCTGCCAGCGGAAAGGTCTTTTCCTCGCCGCCGTCAGTAATAACGGTCACGCCGTCCTTGTCTGCACCGACCAGTTCAGCCGTCATTTCCTTCTGCCCGTCAACAGGCTTGAAGAAGCGGACAGTGACCTTGTCGCCCTTGCAGACCTCGAAATGTTCCTCTTTCAGAAGCTCACGCTCCAGACCTGCCGAGCCGACTTCAAGCATATAGCTCTGCGGAACGGGGTCTTTTTCGTCGAGGATATCGCTTATGGGAGCGGTAGCCCTTTCGCAGTCGTCGATGCTGATACCCTCGTCCTGATCGATGAATACACGAAGATACCACATAGCGCCCTCTTTTTCGTAGCACACATCCCAGAGGAAGTACCCCAGCTCGTCGGTGATAGGCTTGATGAGGTCATAGACCTTCTGTTCGGTGCCGCCGAATTTCTTGAATTTCAAATGCACATCTCCTTTCAAAACGAAAGACCCGAACTTATCGGGTCTTTTACTATAACTATCATCATTAATATTATATCACGCTTTTTCGGAAAAATCAAGCCTTTTTGGAAATTTTTTGAGGTTTTTGATGGCGGCACTTGACATTTTTGACGTTTGTGGTATAATATAAATAAAGAGAGCACTGCACAGCCTTATGGCTCAGCGGTTCTCCCTCAGTTTTTGGTCAAAAATAACCGCCGGCTTTGGAAGAGGGGCGGTTATTTTTTATCTTTGTAAATATTGTTAATAAGCGCTATAAGACTAATTAGTACGTTAAATAATGTAAGTATTTCAAGTGCACTCATTTCACGCCCCCCGTTTCCGAGGGAAAGATTGAACCGCCTTGCCGCTGTATGCAACGCTCTCTGTTTGTTATTATAACACAGGGAGCGCTTTTTGTCAATTATAGGATGATTTATATATTTTGGGGCAAAAACATCATTTTAAATTGTTGATATGCGGGCGGAGGAACGCCGCCCCTACAGATGATAACGATATATTAATAAATTGTAGGGGCGCCGTTTCGGCGCCCGTGTTGGTTTTATTCGCAAAATGTACTTTTTCGACATACAACGGGCGGATAATATCCGCCCCTACACCCTGACACCTAATAAAAAAGCTCCCCATAAGGAAGTATACACTTCTTTACGGGGAGCCAACTTATTATTCGGATCTCTTGGACTTCTTTTCAGACTTTTTCTCAACTGCTTCCTCGATAACATCGAGAACGTCGTCTATGTCTGCTTCGTCGTCATCATCATCGTCACTGCCGGTGCTGCCTGCATGAGCGGCTTTTCTTCTCTGGCTGGTGGTCTTTAATGATGTGAAGAATGATACAACAAAGTAGATGAAGAATATCAGTGCTTCAAGTGCGAATACAGGTACCATCGAGTTGTGGATGATAGTGCTGATAAGCGATGTTGCGGATGCAACAGCAGGAACGAGTATATTGTAAGCGTTCTTGTACTCAACATTCTCGTAGTATTCCTGTGCTGTAAGCTCTGTTTTCTGTACAAGGTCTGTTACCTTTTCGCCCAGTGAAGTGAGCTGCTCCTCAACAGTTTCCATCATTGCCTTAGAGCCTGTCTTGTTGCTCTGGAGAGCTGACTTTCTTGCCTTGTAGAATTCTATCTTCTGCTTTGTATCGGCAAGGTCGGTGGATGTTGTAACTCTCTGGTTGATGAGCTTGTCGTACTCCTCGGAAGCCTGTGAGTAGGAAGTATCGTTTCCGTCAGTGCCGTTACCGAAAATGAGGATGGTATCCTTTTCGTACTTTTCGATAGAGTCCTCGATAGTGTCAAGTCTTTCTTTAAGAGCTGTACTTGATCTTGTCAGGTTGTCTATTCTATAATCGTAGTAAGCGATGGATGCCGCCTTATCCTTAGTGATATTGTTTACACTGATAAGTGAGGATATTCTGTCACGGTCAATGCTGTCGATGGTCTGAGCAGCTCTGTAAAGGTCGTTGAATGTGTAGCCTGTTACAGTTGAGCGGAACAGATTTGTATCATCGTTTGCAAGATCCTTCAGGTACTTTTCAACAGTTGTGAGAGTGTCGCCGAAAAGGTCTACCTGCTCTGCGTAGTCGTATGAGTTGTAGTCAACGGCAGGAACGGCAGTACCCAGCGACTCGTTGAAGCCGTATACCTCATAGAAGTAATTGCGGTATTCCTCAAGGATGGCATTGAGCACCTGAACGCTTTCACTGCGGCTGAGAGAGGTCTCACCGTAGTCGAAGGATACGGTATAATGAGTAGGATAAAAGGTAACGTCCAGCATAGCCTGTGCAGCAGCGAGATTTCCGCTGTTTGCTGTTTCGTACACGCTCTTGTAAACTGTTATCTTGTCGATAGCGTCGGACGGGATGTGGCTCTTGATGGTCAGGTTGTTTCTTATGTCGTCAAGCTCCTCAACGCCCATGCCGAGACTTGTAAGTGCTCTCTCGATAACTATCGGGTTCTTCATGCTGTCAACTTCAAATGTATTGCCCTTAGGGTCGAGACCCTTTTCAATGCCCTTGAATGTGAAGCTGACCAGTGCATTCAGTTCAGGCTTGGTCACGACAGTGTGCACAGTACCGAACGCAACGCCTATGACGCCTGCGATTATAGCTGCTACCAGCCATAATGTAAAGTATTTTTTCAGCTTGCGGAAAATGTCGCTGAATGATATTACAACAGCGTCCTCATCATCCTGCTGACTTTTTATGGTGATATTGAGATTTCTCTCATCTTTTTTTGACATCTTATACCTCCATTGACGATCTATGTGCATTGATACTTCCATTTCAATGCATTGTTTCTATTATATCACTGTATCGGGGGACGGTCAATATTTTTTTGAAAATTCCAGTAATTAGCTAATTATATTTGTTCAAGCCCCGTTTTGTTTGCCAAAATGACTAATCTGAGCCTGTGTCTGTCATACTGTATGACCGTTTTTTCTGATGATGTCAACTACCTGAGATACGTATTTCTGACAGATCTCCTTGCTTTCGGCTTCGACCATCACACGTACAACAGGCTCAGTGCCGCTTTCACGGACGAGAATTCTTCCTGTTTCACCGAGAGCCTCTGTAACGCTCTTTACAGCAGCCTGTACATCGGGGTCTGACTGAGCGGCAGATTTATCCTTTACTCTTACGTTTTCGAGCACCTGCGGATACTCCACAAAAGGTGCAGCAAGCTCGCTGAGCTTCTTCTCTCTTGACATGATGACCTGCATTATTTTAAGGCTGGTGAGTATGCCGTCGCCTGTTGAAGCGTACTTGGAGAAGATGATGTGACCCGACTGCTCGCCGCCGAGACAACAGCCGTTTTCCTTCATGTATTCGTAAACGTACTTGTCGCCGACCTTGGTTTTAGCGTAGTTTATGCCTATCTCGTCGAAAGCCTTGAACAGACCAAAGTTGGACATAATTGTAGCAACAACGGTGTTGTTGACCAGCTTATCCCTTTCCTTCATGTATCTGCCGTAGATGTAGAGGATGTGGTCACCTGTGATGATGTTGCCCTTTTCGTCAACGCAGAGACATCTGTCAGCGTCGCCGTCATAAGCAAAGCCTGCGTCGAGACCGTTTTCCACAACGTACTTCTGCAATACCTCGATATGGGTAGAGCCTGCATTTTCGTTGATATTAACGCCGCTCGGCTCGGCATTGATAACGTGTGTCTCAGCACCGAGAGCGTCGAAAACAGCCTTAGCGATAGACCATGAAGCGCCGTTTGCACAGTCAAGACCTATCTTCATGCCACGGAAAGAGTAAACGCCGAGGGAGATAAGATAGCCCACATAGCGGTTTCTGCCCGAAACATAGTCAACAGTTCTGCCGATCTTTTCGCCCTTTGCAAAGGGAAGCTCGTTCCAGTCCTGACCGAAAGCATTGAGCTTGCCGTCAAGGTATGCTTCGACCAGCTCGATAACGGAGTCCTCCATTTTTTCGCCCTGACCGTTGATGAGCTTGAGACCGTTGTCATAGTAAGGGTTGTGGCTTGCGGATATCATAATAGCGCAGTCGAAGCTGTCAACTCTTGAAATATAAGCCACGGAGGGGGTAGTAGTAACATGGAGGAGGTAAGCGTCAGCGCCCGAAGCGGTGAGACCTCCGACCAGAGAATATTCAAACATATAACTTGAACGGCGTGTATCCTTGCCGATAACGATACGTGGAGGCGTATCGTCGCCGTTTCTTCTTTTAAGCTCGCCGTAGTACCATCCGAGGAAGCGTCCTACTTTATAAGCGTGATCTGCTGTGAGGTTTTCGTTTGCGGTACCTCTGAAACCGTCTGTTCCGAAATATTTGCCCACTTTCTGATAACTCCTTTATATATGTATAATGTTCACACACGAACACTTTTATTATACCACTATTTTTTCACGCAGTCAATGGATTTTATGTGAAATTATCAAAGAGGAATTTTCCGTTTTAAGATTAGTGTATGAGTGTATAAGTGTATCAGTTCTTAGTTATCAGTAAGTGGTGAGCAGTATTGTAGGGGCGCTTTCCGAGCGCCCGTGCTGCTTAATGAATTATTGCTCCACCAACTAACTCTTGAATTTTCTTGCTTGTCCTGACAGCGAAATACTGCGTCAGAAAGTCTTGAAATGCGACAGCATTCCTGCGACTTTCTT
>JAFVBU010000086.1 GCA_017479805.1 Ruminococcus sp. | reverse complement strand
TATCCTCTGCGACCTCATCCACCTGACGATGAAAGAATTCGCTGTCCAGACGTACTGCCATTACTTTACTCTCAGCCTTTCCTCAGCCTCCGTGTCAGGCTTTACAAAAGCGGTCTTGTAATTGGTGAATATGACCTTTCCGGGCTTTGCGCCGGCAGGCTTCTTCACGTATCTTGCAAGGCAGTAGTCCACAGGGACTAAAGATGAACTGCGTCCTCTGCTGTTGACTGCGGCGATAACGGCGGCTTCCTCAATGGTACTGTCGGGGGGAGTTGAGCCGTCCGTCAGTATCAGCACATGAGAGCCTGTAATGCTTTGAGTGTGCAGCCATATATCGTTTTTCTCCGCAAATTTCAGAGAAAGCTGGTCATTTTGTTTGTTGTTGCGTCCAACAAGTATTGTAAACCCGTCGCTCGACTTGTACTCGATGGGAGGCAGAGCCTTTGGAGGCTTAGCCTTTCCGCCTGCGTACTTGATATAGCCTTGCTCACGGAGTTCCAACCGTAATTGAATGATGTCATTTTCCGAAGCCGCCCTTGTAAGGGAATCGAAAACGCTGTCGAGGTACTGTAATTCCTCCTCGCCCTTTTCGATCTGCACCGCTAACTTTTCCTCAGCGGTAACGGCTTTCTTGTATTCACTATAATAATACTGAGCGTTCTGTGCAGGTGTCTTTCTCACATCGAGCTTTATGCTCACCTGCGGACAGCTCTCGTCGTAGAAATTCTCCACAACAGTCACGCTGTCGCCCTTTTTTATGCGGTACATATTGGCAGATATCAGGTCGCCGAACAGCTTGTGCTGCTCCTTTTCCGCACAGGCAGCCAGTTCCTCACGCTGTACGCTAATTCTTCTGGTGGTACGCTCTGTAAGGTTCACCAGCAGCTTGAACAGGTCGTTCGCCCTCTGCTTTGTACGTGCCGCACGGTCACGCTCGTAGTAAAAATAGTCCAGTAATTCCGAAGCCGAACCCAGTTCACGGGTATACATAAGAGTGCCGAACTGCGAAAGCCTTATGAAAGAGAAATCCTTGAGCTGACCCTCTTTGTCCATGACAGCGGAGAAGCAGCAGTTGCCCTCGGTAAGCTGTTCACGGGTGCGCTTTACGGCAAAAAGCAGCCTGTCAAGCTGGTCGCCGCTTATGGTATCGGATTCGATATGAACTCCCCTGCCCGCAAAAAATGCCCATTCACGTGCGAGCACGGGAGAAATGCCCTCGAACACACGTATCAGCGCCTTTGAAAGCTCAGCAGGGTTCACAGCCGCAAGCCTTTCCTTTATGGTCTCATGCTCGGCTGTCAGGAAATTCAGCCTGTCGTCACGGGGCGGAAGTGTGTACTTCATGCCGGGGAGCACAAGGCGTTCCCTTGACATTTCCTCATCGACACGCTTGATACTGTCGATGACCTTTCCCTCGTGACTTATTATAATAAGGTTTGAGCAGCGTCCCATTATCTCGCAGGCAAGTGTCACAGTGACCACATCGCCCAGCTCGTTGACGCACTCGAAGTCCAGAAACAGCACACGCTCCAGACCGTCCTGACGGATGTCGATGAGCTTGCCGCTGCCGAGGCGCTTGCGGAGAAGCATACAGAACATCGGCGGGGTCTGAGGATTATCCACAGCCTTTTCAGTCAGGTGCACTCTTGCACTGCCTGCATTTGCCGATATATAGAGCTTTTTGCTCCCCTGTCTTGTGCGTATCGAGATAACGACCTCCTCACGTGAGGGCTGGTGTATCTTCTCAACTCTGCCGCCGATGAGGGGCAGAAGTTCGGAACGAACTGCATGAAGAAATGCGCCGTCCAGTGCCATTAGATCAATCCCTTTCTTTCAACAGGAAGATTCCGAGCAGTCTGAACTTCATTCATCTTCCTTATTATAGCATTTTTTAGTTTGTTTTTCCAATCAATTTTTGCGGTATATCAATAGTTCAAAGTCAGCTTTTGTGCAAATTGAGCAAATTTTGGCAAGCCGCTCCTTTTGAGTTGGGCTTGTTCGGTAGAAGTAGGGGGTCATGGAGAACAGCGACTGCACATCCTCCTGACTGCCGAGCTCCATGTCGTAGGTTATCCGCACCTTGTCCGCAAGGGTGAAGCCGTCCAGCTCGTAGGGCTTCACCTGATTCTTGTACGGAGTCTCGTATATCGCCTTTTTCAGCTCCCAAAGGTGGTTTTCCGAGGGTATCGCCATGACCATAATGCCGCCCTTTTTCAGCACACGGAGGTACTCGCCGCCGCAGTAGGGAGCGAACATGGTCACAAGCATATCGCATGAGCTGTCCGCAAAGGGGATGTGGAAAACGCTTGCGGCGGCAAAAAATATGTCAGTCCCACGCTTTGCCGCAAACTCCACCGCAGTTTTTGATATGTCAATTCCGTACATTTCCGCAGCAATATTCGCTGATTTCAACTTATCAAAAATTGCGCTTGTGTAGTATCCCTCACCGCAGCCTGCATCGAGGATAACACCGCCCTTGAAATACTCCACGGCTTTGTCGCAAAGCATATTTTTCAAAGGCGAATAATAGCCTTTTTCAAGGAAGTCACGCCTTGCACGCACCATCAGCTTGTTGTCGCCGTGGACAGTCTTGCCGATGTGCTTCGACAGCAGCAGGTTGACATAGCCGCTCCTTGCAAGGTCAAAGCTGTGCCGTTTCGGGCAGACCAGTCCCCTGCCGTTATTGTCCAGTATTTCGCCGCAAACGGGGCATATAAGCACACTCATCCCATCACCTCATATGTAAGTGCACGGGTCAATGGAGCGCTCCGATATCTCCACATCAAGCTGAGGGAACTTTTCCTCCAGCACACGGCGCAGCTCGGTGAGAACGATGTTCTCCGTATGGAAGTGTCCGCAGTCGAAAAGGGCTATATTTCGGTTGTTTGCTTCTATCCATACATCGTGCTTTACGTCGCCTGTTATGAGAGCGTCGCAGCCCTTGTCAATCGCCAGTCCCAGCATTGAGCCGCCCGAGCCTGAGCAGAACGCAATTTTTGACAGCTTCATATTGCTGTGACGGGAAGCCCTGACGTACTCACAGCCGAAAATTTGTTTGAGCGTTTTTCCGAAATCGTCAGCATTCACCGCTTCATCGAAGGTAATTATCCAGCCTAAATTGCTGCCACCGCCAAGCTCCTCGAACGGCTCGGGAGCAGCAGTAACCTTGTAGTTTTCGCAGAGTTTCCGCAGAATTACGCCATTTGTGCCGCCGTCGGCAATGTCGAGGTTGGTGTGCATACACAGAGCGCCGATGCCGCTTTCGATAAGGCGGTACACGGGGTCGATGCGGCTGATGCGCTTTCTCGGGTTGAAAATCACGGGATGATGGGAAATTATCAGCTCCGCCCCCTTGCAGTCAGCCTCGTTGACAACGTCATAGCTGATGTCAAGTGTCAGCAAAATCTTGCTTACCTCGCTGCCCGAGGACTCCACCAGATAGCCCGAATTATCCCATTTTTCCTGCAAATCGAAAGGGTACAGCGAGTTCATATAGCTGATAACATCGTCGATTTTCTCCACGCCGACGCCGTTTTTCATCCGCAGGCTGAGCGCCCTGTTGTGCTGAGCGTCCTCAGCTTTGCCTGCCACTTCGAGATTTTCCGCAATTTTTGCAAAGCGTTCACTTTCACGCAGGCGGTACTTCTCACCGTTCCCGTCCCCCTCATCGAAGAAGCCGTACAGCGCCTCAAACTCCGTTAAATAGCGAAAATACGGGCTATACTCAGCCGCCATGACAACGTACATCTTGTCGCCGTCCTCGACTATCTTCTCATCGGTGATAACAAGGCTGTACTCGAACAGCTTCTTTCTGAGCAGCTCGGGCTTGGTCATAGGCTGCAAGATCCAACGAATATCCTCGTATTCCGTCTTTGACACATCGATACCGCCAATTATTGCGGCGATAGTCTCTCCGCCCATACCTGCAATGACAACATCCGACACACCGTCGAGGGGCACATTTTCCAGTCCGTCCGACAAAACAAGCTCGATTTTATCCTGTAAACCGTACTTCTCAACAGTTTTCCTCGCCGAATCGAGGGGACCTTCCTTAATGTCCGAAGCAATGACTTTTTCGCATTTTCCGCTGTTTATCAGCTCTGCGGCAAGGTAAGCGTGGTCAGTACCCACATCGCAAACAATACCGCTTCCGCCGACCAGCTCGGCACACATTGTTAATCTATTATCAAGCATTTCTGCACATCTCCATTTACCGTTATTTCCGCAAAAAATCAAGGCATACCGACCTCCGTGGCACAAATGAAGAATCGGTACTTTTTATTGAGGGAACCCCTTTTGAAAAAGGGTTCTCCCTCAAACTCCCTTCCTAAAACTTTCGATTTTAAATTTTTGCCTGATATAGCGCTCCATAATTATTTGAAATTTTTCATTTTTCGAGAGCGCCATATCAGGCAAAAATTTGGATCAAAAGTCTTTGGAAAGGGGTTCGGGGAAGAACCTTTCCTCAGAAAGGTTTTCCCCGATAAACAGCACTGATCCTCATACGTACCGCAGATATCAGTATGCCCTGACAACTTTTTGCTTTACTGCTTAGCTGCGAAGTGAGCGTTGAGTTTAGCTACGAGAGTCTCGGGGTCTGTACCGTGAACGGCGCAAGCCTCCTCGATGGACTCACCTCTTGAAGCGGGGCAGCCGAGGCAGTGCATACCGATCTCGAGGAAATAGTTTGCAACGCTGAAATCAGTGTCGAGGATATCTCCGATGATGGTGTCTTTTGTGATCTGCATTTTCATTCATCCTTTCAAATGGGTAAAAAGTGGTCTTTTTCAGCGAGGAATTCCACTAAAAGAATTTCCGTAAGTGAAAAAGTAACTATATAAAATCCCAGCACAGCCGAAAGCTGTGCTGTGGGATCCGCATTAAATTATGCCTCATTCATCTTTGCAAAGCACTCGCTGCAATATACAGCTCTGCCTTCCTTCGGCTCGAAAGGCACCTTAGCTTCGCCGCCGCATGATGCACAGGTAGCTGTGAACATAACTCTTTCAGCTCTGCCTGCGTTCTTTCTTGCGTCACGGCAAGCCTTGCATCTCTGGGGCTCGTTTACAAATCCCTTTTCAGCATAAAATTCCTGTTCGCCTGCTGTGAAAGTGAATTCATTGCCGCACTCCTTGCAGACTAATGTCTTGTCTTCGTACATTTTACTATACCTCGCTTAAATTATTCGACCACGGTCGGATTCACACCCACACCTTTGATAAACAACGCTCTTTGTGTTAAGCTACACGGTCACATTTCAATTATCAGCCCGTTTACGGTAAAGGGCACGTATCTTTTTTCTTGCTCTCTGCATTGCATTGTCCACGGATTTCTCCGTAACGCCCAGCTTCTGCGCCGCCTGCTTGTAGGAATCGCCCTGCATACACAGGTGAAAAGCCTTAGCTTCGGCATCTGAAAGCTCGGTATCGATACATTTGAGCAGTTCGCTAAAAAACTCTTTATACAAATAAATACTCTCAGGAGTCTCGTCCACGGACAGTACATCTGCCGCTGTTTCGTCGTCTATGCTTTCGGAATTCGAGTTTTCCTTACCCGACCTTGCGGCAACTGTACGCATACGGTTGACGATACACACCTCGGCAAAGGTAGAGAATTTTGCTCCCTTAGACGGGTCGTATGCATTGATCGCTTTCAGCAGGCTCATAAAGCCCTCCTGATGCAGGTCCTCGCTGTCGGTCTCGGAATTTGCATAAATTTTTGATTTAATCAAGATCAACTGAGAGTAGCGTGACACAAGAGCCGCCGCCGCAGACTTATCCGTCCTTGCCAGCGCAGCAAGCTCCTCATCCGTTTTACCGCACAAATCATTTAAATTGAAATCCAATTCAAGCAAGATATCCACCCAACATTCTGAATTCTCCAACGGAATCAGTGATAATAAAGAGTATGTTCTCCATCCCCGAGAAGTCACGGGGATGGAGATAAAATTTACTGAAAGATCATTCCTCAGGATTCTTAGCAGCTTCTTCCTCAGCAGCCTTGAGCAGTTCAGCCATATCGAAATTGAAGTTTGAGGACTTCTTCGGAGCGTTCTTCTGCTCAGGAGCAGCAGCAGCAGGCTTGCTGTTGTTATCCTTATTGTCGTTATTGTTGTTCTTGTTGAAGCTGTTGTTATTATTGTTATTGATATTATTATTGTTGTTATTATTTATATTATTCTCAGGCTTCTTCTGATCGTTCTTATCCTTATTGAAGGTCTGCTCACCTATGCTTGCAAAGGGATCATCCTTCTTTTCCTCGGGCTTCTTATCCTCAGCCTTTTTCTCGTCATCCTTCTTCACATCGTCCTTTTTGCTGTCGAAGTGGGGATGAGCGGAAACAGATGAAGCGTTGGAAACTACGCTTTTGTAGTCAGCAGCCTTGAACTCGGCAGCACTGAACTTAGCCTCGGGAGCTTCAGCCTTCTTGATGATAGCCTCGTCGTCATTGCCCTTGTCAACAGCCTTCTTAGCCTCGCCGATAATGAGCTGAGCCTCGTCCATTCTCTCGGTAGCCTGACCTGTGAGGCGTTTGAGGACGGATGAGATATCGTCAAACTTAGTATTGACGCTTTCGATCTCGTTAAGCAGCATTGAGCGGACAGTAGTTGTCATCTCGTTTACCTTGTCAGCATGAGCGTTAGCCTCGCTGACAGTATCCTTAGCCTGCTTGTTAGCCTCATCGACAGCGGACTTAGCGTGAGCGTTAGCCTCTTCGATAGTGCTCTTAGCCTTAGCGTTAGCATCCTTTATGCAGTTCTCGGCAGTAGTATTAGCGTTAGCGATAGTGGTCTCAGCCTCGATCTTAGCATCGTTAACGATCTTCTCTGCTTCTTCCTTAGCTTCTCTTGCAGTCTTTGCAGCAGCTTCGTTAGCTTCTCTTGTGGTCTTTTCAGCAGCCTCGTTAGCTTCCTTAGTTACCTTTTCAGCAGCTTCATTAGCTTCCTTAGTCACCTTATCGGCATTTCTCTGAGCCTCGATAGTGATCTTGTTAGCGGTCTTCTGAGCTTCTGTAAAGAGAGCGCCCATATCGAATGAGGACGAGATACCGCCGCCGTTCTCCTTGAGGTCTGTGATCTCGCCGTTGAGCTTCTCGATCTCAGCATCCTTGTCAGCGATAGCAGTTTCCTTTTCCTTAGTGAGCTTAGCGATCTTGTCGTCCTTTTCAGCAGCTTCCTTGGTCTTAGCTTCGAGCTTGGAGTTGATCTCAGCGATCTCCTTAGCCTTAGCAGCAAGCTCTGCATTTATTCTCTGGAGCTCCTGTCTTGCCTTTTCGAGCTCGCCGTTATTAGCAGCAGCGGCAGCAGGTGCAGCAGCAGCCTTCTGTTCAACAGTTCTGAGCTGATTGCGGAGGTTGTCGATCTCTTTTCTTGCAGCGTCGAGAGCAGCAGCATTTGCCTGAGCGTTAGCCTGCTGCTGATTAGCTCCTGCAGCCTTCTGCTCAGCGGCTCTGAGCTGATTTTTGAGAGTTTCGATCTCCTTCTTTGCAGCCTCAACAGCCTGAGCCATAGCAGCGTTCTGCTGAGGGTTTCCGCCTCCTGCTTTTAACTGGTTGATAGTTTTCTGGAGTTCTTCGTTTTCCTTCTTGGCAGCTCTGAGGGCATTATTGGAGGTATTAAGTTTTTCCTGAAGACTATCCACCTGATTCTTATACTTCTGGATCTCCTGCGAATCAGCAGCAGGAGCAGAAGCATTCTTGCTCTTTGCAACTTTAAGTTCTTCTTCCAGACCAACGATCTTTGAGTTGAGTTCGTCGAGGTAGGTCATAACGTCCTCTTTAACAAATCCTCCGCCGATCTTGGTGGTTCTTAATACGGTTGGTTCATCCATAGTTGTACACTCCGATCCCCTCGAGAGTATCGAGGATAAAATTTAAGGAATCGAACCTGCATTCACAGTACATACGGGCATGATTTGTAGGCTATACACAAAAAAGGGCATAGCACAACGCACATATATCCTGTGAATACAGGTTCAGTAAATACGCCTTAATAGAATTATAACATATTAGATATTATATTTCAACTATTAATATGTAGAATTTTCGACTGCATTTTAGTGCACTTTACTACATAAATAGAGAAAAATATACTATTTGTTTAATTAATAGTCATAAGATTTGTGATTTTACATTATATTTATGTACTTTGTAACATTTTGGTAATATAAAATGATAAAAGAAATATGTATAAGGTTGTAATATTATTTTATGTGTATAATTGCATGGAACGGCGTTCCATTCCTAATAAAAAAGCACCTCCGCAAAACGGAAGTGCTTTGATAAACCAGATTAGTTGCCCAGCATCTTGAAGATATCTTCAAGGTCGTAGTCCTGTGAAGAAGATGTGGACGGTCTTGATGAGCCGCCGAAGCCGAGGCTGTCGATGAGAGGATTATCAATGGAGATATATTCCTCCTGCATTGAAGGCTCCTCCTCGTGTGTTTCCTGTACCGACTCGGGAGCGGATGGTGCAGGTGCCTGCTCAGCAGCAGGTGCAGACTGGTTGTCCAGAACGGTGAGAGAATCGTCTGTATCATCGAAACCGGCAGCAATAACTGTGATTATCATTTCGTCCTGCATATCTTCCTTGAAAGCAGTACCGAAGATGAACTCAACGCCGTCAGCAGCGGTATCAGTGATCATCTTTGTAGCAGCGTCAACATCAGCAGAGAGGATATCCTCGGACATAGCGATGTTGATGAGCAGACGCTTAGCGCCTGAGATAGAAGTCTCAAGCAGCGGGCTGGAGATAACGGCTGTAGCAGCATCTCTTGCCTTGTCCTTGCCTGAACCGTGACCGATAGCCATGTGAGCGTAGCCTGCGCCCTTCATGATTGTGGATACGTCTGCGAAGTCGAGGTTTATGTAGCCCTCCTCGACGATAAGGTCGGAGATGCTCTTTACACCTGTCTTGAGAACGTCATCCGAAAGTGCGAAGGACTGCATCATTGTGAGAGGCTTGTCCAGTCCTACGAGAAGTCTTTCGTTAGGGATAACGATAAGTGAATCAACATATTTTCTCAGCTCTGCGATACCTCTTTCAGCCTGAGCCATTTTCTGCTCACGCTCAAAAAGGAAAGGCTTGGTAACAACAGCAACTGTAAGGATGTCCATTTCCTTAGCTATCTTAGCAACAACAGGAGCAGCACCTGTACCTGTTCCGCCGCCCATACCAGCGGTGATGAACACCATATCAGCACCTTTAAGGTGTGTCTCGATCTCGTCTCTGTTTTCCTCGGCACTTCTCTGACCCACCTCGGGCTTGTTGCCTGCGCCTCTGCCCTTAGTGAGCTTAGCGCCTATCGGGATCTTGGTAGTAGCCTTGGACTTATTGAGAGCCTTAGCGTCAGTGTTGATAGCGATGTATTCTATATTATTCACGCCCGACTCGACCATGCAGTTAACGGCATTTCCGCCGCCGCCGCCAACGCCGATGACTTTTATGTTAACATCGGGTTCAATTGCTTCTTCATAATTAAAATCAGACATTTCTTGATCCTCCTAATCGTAATCCTGTATTTTATCGGAGCGTTATGAGGTATTCGCTCACATCCGAATATACGTATACAAATACTCTATATATTTTAGCATAGAATTCTGTTTTTTGCAAGTCCGCATTGGATTTAGCTCAAAATTCTGCGAATCGTACAATAAAGTGGACAGTGCAGGATGGATTTTGTTAACATTCCCACACCCGTTGCTCACATTTTTCCTGATATGCCAAAGCTGTGGAAATCCTTTCGGATGCTGTCAGGCAAGGGCTGATGTGGGCATCAGCCCCTACAGTAAATTTTCTCTTTACCATTGCTGATCGCCGCCATAGTCATAGCTGTCATCATAATAACCGCCGTCACTGTAGCCGCTGTCGTCGTATGGTGAGCCTACCATATTGCCGTATGGGTCGTAGTAGTTGCCGTAGGAGTCGTAGTAATAGCCCCACTGGTCGTGGTAGAAGCCGTCGGAATCGTAGTATCCGCCGTTCTCGTCAAGGGTATAGCCCTCCTCGTTGGTCGGCTTCTGGGTATCCTCTCCGTCCTCGTTCTCGTCCTCACCGAAGTTGAAGTAGTCCTCACGCTCCTCACCGTTCTGGTTGTTGTAGTCGCTGAAGCGCTCCTCCTGATCGGGATTTGTCTCTCCCGACGGCTCAGGCTCGTCGATGGGGTCACCGTTCTCGTCGGTCTTTTTCTTCTTGTCAGGCTCGATATTACCGGGGACTTCCACAGGCTCGTCGGATGTACGGAAGCCGCACTGGTTCGAGCCTATCATGGTAAGGTAGCCCTTTTTGCCCTTTACGTATGGCATATTCATGACAGTTGCCGCCATATTGAGCTTATACTCGGCGTCGTTCCAGTTACCCATCTTGAATACCATACCATTCTTATAATTGACAATAATAGCGTGTTCATCCGCCATATTTATGCTGGTAATATTTTCTTCTTCCAGTCTTGCGATACTGCTTATGAGAGCCTCGAAAGCGTCCTGTTTGAAGTTGTCCTCGCTGTCGATGTATGTACCAAGCTCCCTGCTGTTGGGCATATAGCCGTAGATAACAGGCAGACCGTCGGTGATGAAGCTGTTCTCAGCCAGTATCTTTCCCTGTCTGCTGATAACGAGGGTCTTGCTTCCCGTGCTGACATTGAACGAGGGAGTACATTTAGTGACTCTTATCTCCAGTGATGAGGGGAAGTCACGGGTGACCTCGGCAGTCTCCACATAGAGCAAATTTTTCAGGATAAGCTCCTGACTTTTCTCCGTATCGAGCCTCAGCAGGTTATCGCCCTCGTGTATCTCCGATGCGTCAACTATCTCCTGAGCGGAATACATATCCGATTCGCCCGATACTCTTATCTCTGTAACATTAAACAAAAAGGTGTAGCTCGCCGCAAAGCCTATGACCGCAACAAGCACAAGCACTATTACAACGTAAACATTGAGAAGTCTCCGCCGCCTTCTGATACGCTTGCGGCTGTTGACTCTGTCAACGCTTGTTTTTTCAATATCCTTCATAGCTTTTTGCTCAGCTTCTCCGCATATCACCGCCGAGAAGCCCTACAGCGTCCTCCATTTTTTCATATCCTCTGTCGATGTGGCATATCTTTCCGATAGTGGAAGTTCCCTCCGCCGCCAGAGCTGCAATTACCATAGCTGCGCCGCCTCTGAGGTCGGTCGCATTTACATCTGCTCCGCAAAGCCGCTTAACGCCCTTGACTACGGCTATCTTCCCCATCACCTGTATATCCGCTCCCATTTTAACGAGAGCGTCCACATGGCGGTAACGGCAGTCGAAGATATTCTCCTCAAAAACGCTTGTGCCGTCCGCAGCCGAAAGAGCCGCCATCAGCACAGCCTGAGCGTCCGTAGGGAATCCCGGGTGAGGCATAGTCCTTATCCTGTCCCTGACGGCATTGAGCCTTGCTCCGCTTCGCAGATAAATATTATCTCTGTTTGTATAAATACTGCACCCCGTCTGCTCCAGAACCGACAAAAACGGCTCAATTTCGGGGATACACGCATTTGTAAGTATTATCTCTCCGCCCGACACAGCGGTCATGGCGAGGTAAGTAGCGCCTGCTATCCTGTCAGGCATAATGCTGTATTCGCAGCCATGAAGCTGCTTTCTGCCCTTTATGACGATACATCCGCCGCCGTCACCCTGAATATCCGCACCGCAGCTTCTCAGGAAACCGCAAAGGTCGCATATCTCAGGCTCACGTGCCGCATTGTTTATGACAGTCTCGCCCTCGGCAGTTACAGCGTAAAGTATGATATTCTCCGTTGCTCCCACAGAGGGGAACGCAAGGGAAATCTTCGCTCCGTGGGCTTTGCCCGAGCAGATTATCCGCCCGTGCTCCTCACGGATATCCGCACCCATTTTCCGCAGAGCGGCAAGGTGCATATCTATAGGACGTGGGCCAAGCTCACATCCCCCGGGGATACTGACAGTGCACTCCCCCGTCCTGCCGAGCATAGCGCCCATGAAAATAATGGACGAGCGCATTTCGTGCATAAGGCTTTCGGGGATGGAGGTCTCCGTCACATCCGTCGGGTCGATAACAGCGGTATTCTCGGAAAAGCTGCATTTGCAGCCTGTGTGGTTGAGTATCCTTGCCGCCGCATAGACATCGGTGAGCCGTGGGCAGTTCCTGAGAACGCACTCCTCACCGCACAGCAGCGAAGCCGCCATTATAGGCAGAGCGCTGTTTTTACTGCCCTGCACGGCAAGCTGACCACGCAGCTTTCTGCCCCCTGTTATAGTAAATTTCTGCATAAAACCACCTCACAGCATTTTTCTGTATATTATGCTGTAGATGGTAAAAGTGTTCCGAGCTGACGCCGGCACTTTTATGTATTTGCTTTAGTTGCCTTATATTTGGTTTGAACTCAGGAATTTC